>CANHYD010000271.1 GCA_947464705.1 Verrucomicrobiota bacterium
ACCTCGGAGGCTGTTCGAGTCTGGGACGCGGGGTCTTGCTACAGGCTGGCCAAGGCCCGGCGAGCTCCGGGGGTAGGGCGATGTCTCCGACAGCGCCATGTCTGCGGTGCCGGACCGCTCGGAGAGTGGTCCCTACCTCGGAGGTTCTCGGGTGATATCGGGGCGATGGGGCTGGTCGATGAGTGAGGGAGGCGTTTCTCCATGGGCCGTGCGAAAGCCGACCTGCCGGAGAAACTGCGACCCGACGATCAATCTGCCGTGGTCCGTGAGACGTTGGTGAGTGAACCCGTTCCCGATGAACGAGGAAACAGTGGCTCCTCAATTTCCAGCCACACGGTTGGGTCTGCCTCCTGTGGATGCATCGAGGCTTTGTTTTGGTTCACAAAACCAACGCGGCCAGACGGTGACTCTCCATTTCAACTGAATCGTTCCGCAAAGTTGTCACCGATGGGGTGGACTGCCGGCTTCCCGGGGCGGGCGACTGCTTTTCCATTGAGCCGTTCGCAACTTCGACGTTAATTTATTCTTTCTAACCCATGTCAATTCAAGCCGGCGGAGCGTCGACGTGTGTCGATGCCACGCGTCGGGTGCCTTTCCGTGTGGGGCCCCCAACGAGCGTCTGCAGGATTGTCGTGGGACAGAAATTACCCCCAATGAATAAACAATACCTGTCTCAGATGCTCTTGGGCATTTTGAGCTCATCCGCGCTGGTGGCCTCCGTGGCCCAGGCTGCCGATGTGTACACCCCGGGCGTCATGATGCGACGCTTCTGGAACATGCCCGGTCTCAACAACGACTGGCGCAACGTCACCAACAACGTCCGCTACCCGGACGCCCCCGATCGGACCGACTACGTCGCCGAGATGGGCAGCCCGCAAACCGCCGATCCCAACATCGAGAACTACGGAATGGTGATCTCCGGTTTGGTCACCCCGCCGACCACCGGTCAGTATGTCTTCTACGTGTCCGGCGACGACAACTGCGCGCTCTACCTGTCCACCGACGACAGCCCGGCCAACAAGAAGCTCATCGCCGTCGAGCCCGAATGGAATGGGTTCAAGGGATGGACCACGGCCGACCGCCGACCGGCTTCCGCCAATCTGGACCCCAAGCAGGTCCGCCCCAACACCTCCCTGCCCGTGGCCCTGACCGCCAACAAGCGGTACTACATCGAGGCCATCGTGAAGGAAGGCGGCGGCGGTGACGCTCTCTCCGTGGGTTGGACCCAGGGAGCCACCCCGGCCAGCACCGACGACGAAGTGTCCATCCTGGACGCCTCGGTGATCGGCACCATGGCCCCCAGCACACCGGCCTTCCGCATCGAACCGAAGGACGGCACCGTGTTGCAAAACCGCTCGGCTCAGCTCAGCGCCTCCGGCTTGGGCACCGCGGCCAACAACCTGGCCGCCGATCCGACCAAGATTGCTCCGGTGACCACAATCCAGTGGTTCCAGAACAACCAGGCCATCGACGGTGCCACCAGCCCTGAGCTGACCTCACCGATCCTCACGGCCGCGGGTTCCGCCAAGTTCTACGCGGTGCTCACCGACGGCGCCCAGAAGGCGACCAGCCGCGTGGCCACCATCACCGTGACCGCCGACGCCGCGGCCCCGCAGCTCGTCAAGGCCCTGAGCTCGGCCAGCTTCGACACCGTGAACGTGACCTTCGACGAAGGCATGACCGCGGGTCTGCTGGGCACGGCCGCCAACTACTCCATCTCCGGTGGAGTCAGCGTGTCCAAGGTCGAGGTCTTGAATGACCGCGAAGTCCGCCTCACCACCTCCCGCCAGCCGGGCGACCAGGAGTACACCCTCACGGTCAACAACGTCACCGACCTCGCCGGCAACAAGATCGCCGCCGGTGCCAACACCATCAAGTTCCGCTCCTTCGTGTTCCGCAGCGGCCTCGTGGTGTACGAGCGCTGGAATAACGTCACCGGTGCCTGGGCCGACGCCACCAACGTGGTGAACGTTCGCAAGCCCGATGTCTCCGGCGTGGAGCCGCGCTTCCAGGCCCCGTCCGGCGTCGCCGACAACTACCTCGGCCGCCTGACCACCTACATCGTCCCGGCCAAGACCGGCGACCATGTGATCTTCATCTCGGCCGACGATCATGCGGAGTTCTTCCTGAGCACCGATGAGAACCCGGCCAACCTGAAGCGCGTGGCCGTGGAGCCGACCTGGAACGATCCCCGTCAGTGGCTCGTCACCGACCGACGCAACGCCGACGCTCCGGAAAACCGGACCGACATGTTCGCCGAGACCGAGTGGCCCACCGGCAACACGCTGACCCTCACTGCGGGCAAGCGGTACCTCGCCCAGCTCTACTTCCAGGAGGGCGGCGGCGGCGACAACGGCGGCGCGACTCTGAAGCTCGCCTCCGAGGCCGATCCGGCCAACGGCAGCGACTCCACCCTCACCGGTGCGGTGGTCGGCAACTTCATCGACCCGCTGAGCCTGCCTCCGATCCTCAAGACCGCTCCTGCCGGCCAGGACTTCGCTCCGGGCTCGACGCTGACCCTCTCGGTCGAGGTTGAATCCGCCCGTCCGCTCACCAGTGTCCAATGGTACCGCAACAAGGTCGCCGTTGCTGGCGCCACGAACACCACGCTGGCCATCGCCAACGCCGGGGTCGACGCCATCGGCGACTACTACGTGGTCGTCGAGAACGTGAACGGCTCGGTCAACACCCAGCCCGACGACAACTGCCGCGTCCTGATGAAGGGCGGCTTCGTGGTCGAGGCCGAAGACTTCAACCACGGTGGCGGCAAGACCGTCGCTACGGCCAACACCCAACCGTTGGCGGCGAGCCTCTATGTAGGCCTCGACGGCCTCCCGGGCATCGACTTCCACCTCGAGAACCAGTCGACCACCGCCGCGGGCTCGAACGGCAACGGCTACCGCAACGGCTACAACGACGCCTCGGGCACCGCCATCGACTTCCCGACCGCTCCCGAAGAACTCGGCAACCCGGACGTGGCTGGCGACGACGGCAACACCAACCACCGCCGCCGTGGCGACTACACCGCCACCGTGAACTACAAGATCGGCTGGAACAGCGGCGGTGAGTGGTACAACTACACCCGCAACTTCGCCCCGGGCAAGTACAGCGCCGTGCTCGCCGCCTCCCGCGACGTCAGCGACGCCAACCGCATCCAGAACAACCTCGAGCTGGTGACCGCGGGCGTCGCCACCACGAGCCAGACCACCAGCGTCCTCGGCACCATCAAGGCCAACGGCACGGGCGGCTGGAGCTCCCTGGACATCCTCCCCTACCGCAACGCCGACGGCAGCGTGGCGATCTTCACCCTCGGTGCCAACAGCACCGTCCGCGTGAAGAACGTCAGCACCAGCGAAGACCACGACCTCGACTACCTGATCTTCTACCCGGTGACCGAGAGCACGGCGAAGATCAGCAACCTGAAGGCCACCGTGAGCGCCAACGGCAAGGTGAAGATCACCTTCGACGGCACGGGCACCCTGCAGACCTCCACCACCCTCAACGGCACCTACGCCGACTCCGCCATCAAGAGCGGGGATGAGATCACGGTGGACGGTGCTTCACTGTTCATCCGCGCCAAGCGCTGAGCACCAAGCGACTCGAAGACTCGTTTCAAGACACGGAGGCCGGGCGAAAGCCCGGCCTCTTTTTTTCTGCCGCGGCGGTGGAATCCTTGACGACCCGGTTGGGGCGATCCCACGCGTTCCCTGGGCCGCCATTTTTTGCTCCACAGGGAAAACGGGCGGACCAACGCTGACCGCTGATGTCCCTGGTCCGCCCGATGATCATGCTTCTCTGGGTCGGCCTCTTCGCGGCCGAAGCCCAAGAGGGCGCGGTCGATCTCGCCGATCGCCTGGAAGGCCTGCGATTGGCCCGGAAGCACTGCGTCACCTGCCACCTGTTCCCCGACCCGGCCGCCGCCGACCTGCGCACCTGGCGCGAGGAGATTCTACCTC
>CANHYD010000272.1 GCA_947464705.1 Verrucomicrobiota bacterium
CATCGACGTCGACGAATACGTCGAGGCGACCCCGAAGAACCTGCGCCTTCGCAAGAAGATCCTCGATGAGAACCAGCGCAAGCGCTCCGAGAAGAAGCGCTCGATCCGGTTCGTGGAGGAGTGAACCTTCCCAGGGCCTCGCGCCCTTCGGCCTGAAATCGGCTTACATCAACCCGCCCCTGACCGGGCGGGTTTTTTTATACCTCCGAGCAACCGCTTTCGGGGGGCTCGGAAGGAATCCCAGAGCGCACGGCCCAGAGCATCGGCTCCAGAACCCGGTACCGGGCTTGCAGATCCCCGATGAGGGCCGTCAATTCATGGGTTTCGGCCCGGCGCACGGCCAATTCCACCGCCAGCGCCGCCTGTTTCAGATCGTGGAGTCCAAAGATCGAAGACCCTCCCTGGATGGAATGCGCACACCGTGCCAGCGACGGAAGATCCCCAGCTCCCAAAAGCTGCGACAGGAGCTCCATTCGGCTGCGGGTGTCGGTGAGGTAGGAGTCGAGGATTTCCAAGAGCCCACCCGGACCAATGTCCCGCGACAAATCCTCGACCGCCTGTTGGAAGCGTGCGGTGTCGTCGTTGGGCTGCATGGGCATTATCCCCGGTGATTGGTCCATCTGGGTCAAGCACAGGATCCCCCAGGCCGGTGGGAGCCTTATCCTGAGGACCCACGGCATGCAGGATCCGTCTGGAGCAGAAATGAGGATGAGAACAGCGCGCCTACCCTCAATTTTCCCGTCCGGAACAACTCAGCGCAGGACCAAATCCAGCCAGTCGTAGGCCGCCCGACGCTCAGCCTCGGGGAAGTCATGCCCAGAATCCGGCGTGCGGAGCACCAGGCGTGATTCAACCTGATGCAACGCGAACACCGGAGCCGCCGCCGCAAACGCCTCGCGGATGCCGGCGATTTCAAAATTACCATCCCGGACCGGTGAGTTCGAGAACACCCCCCGCGGGGCAATGGCCCCCAGGACCTCGTGGAAGTCGAACGGAATCCGATCGGCGTCGTTTCCATACGCCGTCCGAATCCGGGGCATGTACCGATCACTCGTCCAACCGGCCACCTTGCCGCCGTAGTAGTGATGGAACGGAGTGAACCCGCAACTGGTCACGACAGCCTTCAGGCGCGGATCGAAGACGGCGGTGAAGAGCGCATTATGCCCGCCGAGAGAATGGCCGATGACGCCGATCCGCCCAGCATCCACCTGCGGCAGCGATTCCAGCAGATCCACCGCACGCAGGTTGTTCCAGACCGCCTTGATGGAACCACTGGCATGATGCGCCCCCTGCTTGGCGAACTCATAAGGATATTCACCGAAGGAGGGGTAATCCGGGACGAGGCACACATAACCCCGCTCTGCCAACTCATGGGCATAGTGGAGCGAAGCCCGTCCACCCAGGCCCGCGGGCTCGTCCTTGCCGAGGTCGGTCGTCTGATGCAGGCAGAGCATGGCCGGAGCGCGCTGTTGCAGGTGTAGCGGGATGAGCAACCAGGCGGGCACTCGGTCGCCGTGCTCAGGGGAGAATCGGATCTTGCGGCGTAAGTACTTCGCCGACGGGGTCTCGCCCAGATCCTCGACTTCGAGAGGTACGCGAGCCGCGGCACCCGGCAACGGACCCATCGCCTGCTGGAGTCCGGCCCGGATATGGGCCGCCCGCTCAGCCCAGTCACCGATGTTCGAAACCGGGCGAGCGGTTCCCGATGCGTCCCTCACTTCCATCAGCACGGAATGGTCGGGATAAGGAATGGACTGCGGCGCGCCGGCCATGGGATCCACGGCACCGGCTGCCTGCAGGCCCGCGGCCAAAGCCAGAGCCGCCCGAGAGACTCGGGGCGGGTGGTAGGCGTCGGCGATGGCATCCATTACAGATGTCAACATTAACGCCAAAGCCCGGGACAAATTCATTAAAAAAGCGGCGACCCCGAAGGATCGCCGCTCGTTTGGACCAATCAACCGCTTACTGCTTCAGGCGGTAGAACGCTGAGGCCGTGGAGGTGGTGATGGTGATGGAGTTGTTGGCAACGCCGCTCACCGGGCTCCAGGAAGCATCCGAGAGGGAAGCCTTGGACTCCAGGACGTACGGCTCGGAACCCGACCACGAGAGGGTGATCGAACCGTCCGCGTTGCGGGTGAGCTTGATGACCGGACGGGTCGGAGCCGGTGCAGCCGCGCCGATGAGGACCGGGAGGCCATCCGGGGTAGGCACACCGAGCGCCACCATTTCCGCATCCGACAGCTTGCCGGAGCGGATTTGCACGGAGCTCACGAACATCTCGCGACGCTCGTCCTGATCACCGTCACCAAAGAGGATGGCGGTGGTGGACAAGGAGCGGCGGGGATTGTCGAGGCTCTGGTTGGCCGTCCAGTCGTCCTGCTTGATGCCATCGACGAACTTGGTGATCACCGGAGGGGTGGCCGCCATGTCATAGGCCGCGACGACGCGGTGCCAAGCACCCGCGGTGAAGGCTCCGGTGCCGTTGTAGCCATTGCCACCTTGGCCGAAGTTGTTGCCCTGCCAGAACAAGTCACCGTCATCGGTGTTGGCGGCCGAACTGGTCTGCCACAGCGAGGCGGCGCCCGGACCCGAGGTGCCCACGAAGATGTCGAAGGCCAGGGTGTATTGATTGACGCGGCTACCGCCGCCGTTGGGGCTGATGCGGTGGTTCATCACGTAGCCGATCTTGTTGGAGAGATCGCCCGGAACCTTGATCACGCGGACATCCTTGCCGCCAATCAGATCGACGCCCAACTCGCTGGCCAGACCGAAGGCAGTGCCGGTCTTAGTGAGGCCCTCGGCCCCGTCGAGGTACTCCAGCGGCGCACCAATGGAAGCACCCAAGTCACCGAACTCGAAGTCCCACTGGCCGGTCACCGTGCTCGTGGGCAGGGCGATGGGGATGCCCGCAGCGGAAGGGGCGCCCAGCAGCAGCAGTTGAGCGTCGCTCAAGCGGCCGGCGCGGACCTGGATGGAGCTGACGAACATCTCGCGACGCTCGTCCTGGTCGCCATCACCGAAGAGGATGGCCGAAGGACCCATGGCGCGGCGGGCCGCATCCAGACCTTGGTTGGCCGTCCAGTCGTCCTGCTTGATGCCGTCCACGTACTTCACCACCACCGGCGGATTGGCCGCCATGTCGTAGGCCGCCGCAACGCGGTGCCAGGCTCCGGCCGTGAAGGTGCCGCGGCCGTTGTAGCCGCCGCCGCCCTGACCGAAGTTGCTGCCCTGCCAGAACAGGTCGCCGTCGTCGGTGTTGCCGCTCGAGCTGGTTTGCAGCAGCGAGGCCGCACCCGGACCGCTGGTGCCCACAAAGAGGTCATACACAATGGTGTACTGATTGACCTTGCTGCCGCCCCCGTTGGGGTTGATGCGGTGGGTCATGACGTAGCCGATCTTGTTGGAGAGATCGCCCGGGACCTTCATCACACGGGCATCGCCACCCGGAAGAGCCGGCACGCCGAGTTCGCTGGCCAGACCAAACGCAGTGCCGGTCTTGGTGAGGCCTTCAGCCCCGTCGAAGTAATCCAACGGAGCACCGATGGACGCACCGAGATCACCGAACTCGAAGTCCCACTGACCGGTCACCGTGCTGGACGGGATGGTGGACGGGATGCCGGAGGCCGAAGGGCCACCGAGGGCGAAGCACTCGGCGTCGCTGAGCTTGCCGGAGCGGACTTGGATGGAGTTGACGAACATCTCACGGCGCTCGTCCTGGTCGCCATCACCGAAGAGGATGGCTGTCGGAGCCATCGCGCGGCGAGCAGCGTCCAGACCTTGATTGGCGGTCCAGTCGTCCTGCTTGATGCCGTCCACGTACTTGGTCACCACCGGCGGATTGGCCGCCATGTCGTAGGCCGCAACCACGCGGTGCCAGGCTCCGGCCGTGAAGGTGCCACGGCCATTGTAGCCGCCGCCGCCTTGGCCGAAGTTGCTTCCCTGCCAGAACAA
>CANHYD010000273.1 GCA_947464705.1 Verrucomicrobiota bacterium
ACGGTGAGGTCGATTTCCGGGATCCGCGCCGCGACAAGGAGCACGGCCGCATCTGGCGCGTGACCGCCAACGCCTCCGGCAAAGCCCCGCGTCGGCCCGCTCCAAATCTCACCAAGCTCCCCACGACAGACCTCCTGGACCGAACACTCTCGGCCAACGGTTGGGAACAGGAGCAGTCCCGGTTGGTCCTACGTCAGCGGGATGCGCGCGAGGTGCTCGACAAGGCGGCCTCTTGGGTTAAATCCCAAAAAGACCCGCGTGCCGCACTCGAAGTGGTCTGGCTCCATCAGGCCTTCGGCCGCCCGAGTGGCCCGTGGTTGACCCAGTTGACGAGCTCTCCGGATCCTCGCCTACGGACCGCGGCCACCCGGCAGTTGAGCCACTGAACCATTGGGGATCGGAGCGTCATGAGTCGTCTCAAGGAAACTGCCATCCAGACGTTGTCCCGGTCGGAATCGACCGAGGATCATCTCGAGCGCATCCAGGAGCTGGTGGAGCGCAATGGTTATGCTCGGGTCAGCGATCTGGCGGAGGCCTTGGGCCTGAGTTCGTCCACCGTGTCGAACATGGTGCGCCGTCTGGCAAAGCGGGGCTTCGTCAACTACCAGCGCTACCGGGGATTCACTCTGACTGCTGAAGGAGCGGCCGTCGCCGCCCACATTAAGGATCGGCACCGCACCCTCACCGAACTCCTGACCTTGTTGGGACTCGGAGCCGAAACCGTCGAGCGTGAGGTCGAAGACATCGAACATCACCTGACTCCCCAAACGTTGGCTGCGCTCACCGCTTTGGTGGGGTATTGGAAAGATCACCCCTCTGAATTGCAGGCTTTTCGTCGATTTCAGGCTCGCAGCTCATCCGCAAAAAACTCGTCCCCCTCGGGCTCCTGACTGGACTTGGCAGCGGATTCCGACCGTCGGGCCTCCTCCGTGCCCACCTCAATATTGTGAGTGCAGGCCCTCAGGGCGAGGCCCCCGATTGGGAATGATCATGATTCCGGTGCAATTCCGGCTTCACCTCGGTTTCTCCATCGGCCAATTTACCCATCTGTGATCAGCACCACCGCCGAACTGCGGGAACTCGCGTGCCGAGTACGCGAGTCAGAATGGGTCGCTCTGGATACCGAGGCCGACTCCCTGCACGCTTACCCGGAAAAACTGTGCCTGCTTCAGGTCGGTGTGCCGGGCGGCGAGTACCTCGTGGACCCCCTGGCAGACCTGCACCTCGAACCGCTGTGGGACGCCATGGATGGGCATTCCATCATCTTCCACGCTGCCGACTACGACCTGCGACTGCTGTTCCGTGGGCATCACTTCAAGCCCGCCCGGATCTTTGATACAATGCTGGCCGCTCGCTTGGTGGGCGAGGCCCGCTTTGGACTCAACGATGCGCTCAACACGCACCTCGGTATCACCTTGGAGAAGGGGTCGCAAAAGGCCAACTGGGGGAAACGTCCCCTCACTCCCGCCATGGTGGACTACGCGCTGAATGATGTGCGTCACCTGTTCCCCTTGCAGCAGTCCCTCCTGCGCCGGTTGGAGTCCTTGGAGCGCCTCGACTGGCACCATCAAGTCTGCGAGCGGTTGATCCGCGACTGCTGCCAACCCGAGCGCATCGATGACGACGCCATCTGGCGCACCAAGGGTCACGACAAGCTGGATGCTCTCGGATTGGCGGTCTTGCGCGAACTCTGGCACTGGCGCGAGAAGGATGCCCTGCGCACAGGTCGTCCTCCATTCTTCATTCTCAAGCATGAGCAATTGGCCGAATTGTCCGCGGCAGCCTCCGAGACCCGCTCGACCCGCGGTCTGAATCTGCCCCACTTCCTGACCTCCAAGCGGCGAGCAGGATTGCTCGAAGCCATTCAGCGAGGACTCGAAGTGCCGGAGAACCAGCTCCCCCGTCCGATCCGCGTGCACTCACGCCGGATGACGCGTGCCGAGCTCGACGTGTCCGATCGATTGGCTCAGGTCCGTGATGCCCACGCCCGTGAGCTCGGCATCGATCCGACTCTCATCGCCTCCAAGGCCACCCTTTATGCGCTGGGCCGCAACGATCCCGAAGCGTGGGAAGGCTTGATGCCCTGGCAACGGAACCTGCTGGAGAAACCGCAGGCCTCCCGTCCCGCCAAAACTCGCGCTCCGGCATTAGCCCCCTCCAACGACCCCGAGACCGACGAACAAGATCGTCAGCTCCCCCTGTGCGGGCTGGACTGAGCCGCGCGGAAGGAACCGCCCAAGATACAACAGCACCTGGGTGTCCGTTTCTGGGGCAAAACAACCCGCAGGAGCAGCAGCCCTTTCTCCGAGGAGTTCCAAAGGTAATTCCCCGGCAATCGTCTCAAGCGCCCGATGACTGGTCGATCCAGCGTACCAAGGATCCTGATCCGATGGGTGACCCTGCTGCTCAAGGAATCCGAGACCTCAACGCTTCCCGCAGGGTTGCGGGGATCTGCGAAGTTTCCAGCCATGAGGCAGCCGCGGCAGGATTGGATCGGCCCCACCGTTGCAAGACCGAGTCCAGCAATTCGCTGCGTGTCTGAGAATCGGAGACCATGAGCCCGAGATCGGCGGCCTGGGCGACCGAGGTGTTCATGCGCTCATGAATGATACCCACCAACGCATCGTCGCGCTGAATCGAATTCAGGCGCTCCAAGGAGGCCTTCGCGCCATTGAATTGGGTTGCGGACCAAACCTGGTAGACGGAGCGAATGGCTGCGGTTTGTTCGCTGCCCGGTGGCAGAGACACGGCCCAATTGAGTGCATTTTCAGGGTCACGGGAGGACCACTGCAAGCCGATGTTGGAGATGGTTTGCCCCCGAAGCACCGGGTCGCGAATCCCGGTGACAGCCGCGACGGCACTGGCGGGATCGGCAGCAACTGCCAAGGGCAGAAGGCGGCTCAGGACGGCGTCGCGGCCTTGAGCTGGCACCACTTCACGCAAAGCCCCCAGGGCCGCGGACGGTTCGGCCGTGACCCAGAGTTGAACGAGTTCTTGCCGATCGCTGGGCTGACGGGCCGTCGGCAACACTTCCTTGAGGAATGCCGCGGCTCCGGCGGCATCAGTCCGGATCCACGATTCGGCACCTCGAACCAGCCCCACGATCCCATGACCGAGCCGCCATTGTTGCTCAGCCCATCGACTGGCTGCGGCGGGATCTTGGATTGCCCACTCCCGGGTCAGGGTGGGCAACCATTTGCCCTGTTGCTCTGCCGAGGCAGCATCCCACCGTGCGATGGCGGCTGCGGGATCTCGCCGAGTCAGTTCCCCCATCAGCGAATCCACCCGCGACTCCCCTGAGCCATCGGGGGCTGGGTGGGCCAACACCCATTCCAAAGCGGCATTGGGATCGTTTTTACCCCAGGCGTCCAAAACCCCGAAGGTCACCAGGGGACTGAAATTCTCGGGGAGTTGTTGCAACATAACCACGGCGACTTCCAAGTGCTGACGTTTCCAGTTGTTGAGAATGTGGTGGACTTCTTCTTCCGGCAGTTGCGCCCAGGTTGCGGTAGGAATGGAACGGGCTAACCGGAGAGCCAATTCCGGGGTTTTCTGATCGACGAAATCCAGAAGAGTGAATCGTAGATCCGCGATCTCTGGATCGTCATCGAGGGAGGCCTTGAGGACGTTTCTCCAGGCCGTTTCCGGTTCGCTGTGCAGCCACTTCAGATACAGGTCCAGGATCAAATCCGATCGAGTTCTGGAACCCGTCAGGCTCCGCGCCCGTCGCAATGCTTCCTCGCCGTCCGATTCCATCCATTTCGAGAGCGCTCCTCTCAGGGCCGCATAGTGACCACGGTCGACGTCTTCAGAAGAATCGCTGCCGAGACGCTTGGGATCGCTCAGAAAAGCCCAAGCGGAGGCGCGGTCGGCAACAATCCAACAGCGGCCCAACGCCTCCAAGAGGCCGGCATCCATACTGTTTGGAAGCGGTTGTCC
>CANHYD010000274.1 GCA_947464705.1 Verrucomicrobiota bacterium
AGACCTCACCAATCCACGCCTGGCGCAGATCCCCCACTGCCTCTTGGCAGCGCACCTGCCCACTCTCCGCGGGGTCGAGACCAACGCCATGCAGTTCTACCCAGCGGCGAGCGACTTGGAGGCAACAGTCCACCCGGGCCTGTACCGACGGCGCGATGGCCGCGTGGATCTTTCCACGCTCACCGGCCCCGGCTTCGGCTACGCCGGTGCCGAGACCATCCGCGAACTGGGCGCACCGAGCCTCGTTCTGGGGAATCTCTGATCCCATTGATTTTCCCGAGGTTCAAAAAGCCCCTCCAGCAGCAAATTTCAGGTCGCGGAGTCATGGCCGAGAGACCCGGTCGAAAGCAGATCGAAGACAACCCGCGCAAAAAACCCCGTTGTTCCCGAGAGGTCGGCGGGGGCACTGTTGGCACTTCTATGATGGAGCAGGTCAATCTGGGTCTAGTGGGGGGTGGCACCGTCGGCGGTGGCGTCTGGCAGGCGCTGCAACGCAACGGCGATCTCATGGCAGCGCGCCTCGGGGTCCGCCTAAACGTCACCCGCATGGCTGTGCGGGATCCCCGCCGGACCCGCGGCTTTACCGTGCCTGCGTCGGTGCTAACCGGCGATTGGAGCGAGGTGGTCCACGACCCCAAAGTCCAGATCGTGGTGGAATTGATGGGCGGTACGACGACGGCCCGCGAAGTGGTCCGCGCGGCCCTCAAGCTGGGCAAGCCCGTGGTCACCGCCAACAAGGCCCTGCTCTCGGCGCACGGCCCGGAACTCTTCGCCTTGGCTGCAAAGCACCAGACCAACCTCTACTACGAAGCCGCAGTTGCCGGGGGTATTCCGATCATCAAGGCGATCCGGGAGTCCTTCGCCGGAAACCGGATCACCCGCATCGCCGGCATCGTCAATGGCACCTGCAACTACATCCTGACTCGGATGAAGCTGGAGGGTGCCGAGTTCTCGGAGGTCCTCGCCGACGCCCAGCGTCTGGGCTATGCGGAGGCCGAACCCTCCCTGGATATCGACGGCCACGACGCCGCCCACAAGATCGGGATCCTGGCCTCATTGGCGCACGGATTCTGGGTCCGGCCCGAGACCATCCACACCGAGGGCATCCGCCACATTTCCAAGCTGGACATCCAGTTCGCCACGCAATTGGGCTACACCATCAAGTTGCTGGGGATTATTCAACCGGTGGCCCCGCCGCTTCGGGCCCAGCCGACCAAGAAGGGAAAAAAGCCATCCGCCTCAGGGGGGCAAGACTCCGGCATCCAGGTGTCGGTCTACCCGGCTTTGGTTCCCAACACGCACGTACTGGCCTCGGTGAACCACGCGTTCAATGCCGTCGCCGTCCGCGGTGATACCGTGGGAGACACCCTGTTCTACGGACGCGGCGCCGGACAAGACCCCACCGCCAGTTCCGTGCTCGGAGACCTTGCCGATGCCGCCCTCGACTTGCGCGCCGGAAACCACCATCGGGTACCCCCGTTCGTCACCCACAATGGCCAGGGTCACGTGGCCCCGCTGGACTCCATCGCCTCGCGGTTCTACGTGCGGCTCGATGTGTCCGACCGTCCGGGTGTTTTTGCGCGGATCGCCACCGTGTTGGCACGGGCCAAGATTGGCATTTCTTCCATCATCCAGCCCGAGGGGCATATCGGAGAAACCGTCCCCGTCATTCTGATGCTCGATGCGGCCAGCAACCTGTCGGTCCGCAAGGCTCTGGCGACGATCGGCAAGCTGCCGGTGGTGAAATCGACTCCCGTGGTGCTGCGGGTCGAGAACCTTGACTAATCCCGAGGAGATTTCCCTGACTCCCGCCCCGGCTCCCGCCGAATCCGGACGCATGAACGAATTTGAACTGATCGACCGACTCAAGCCGCTATTGCCTCGCAATGATTCCGTAGTGGTGGGGGTGGGCGACGATTGCGCAGTGCTGATGTCCCCAGTGGCGGGCCAACAACTACTTTTCAAGACCGACGCCGTGGTGGAGGGGGTCCATTTCACAGCGGAGACTCCGGGAGAGAAAGTCGGCCGCAAGGCGCTCGCACGCGCTGTGAGCGACATCGCCGCCATGGCAGGCACCCCCACTTCGGCCGTCATTACTCTGGGCCTTCCGGCCGGATTCTCACCGGAGCGGGTCGAATCCATCTACCGCGGTCTGACCCAGTTCGCCAGTCAGCAGGGCATTGCAATCGTTGGCGGAGAAACCACCCGGAGCCCCGGCGCGATGTTTCTCAACGTTGCCCTCCTCGGCACGGTGCCCGCCGGACGAGCCGTCCTTCGGTCGGGTGCCAAAGTCGGCGACGCGGTGTTTGTCACCGGTGAGCTGGGTGGTTCCATCGAGGGGCACCACCTCGACTTCGAACCCCGCCTGACCGAAGCGCGCTGGCTGGCCGAGCACTTCGACATCCATGCCATGATGGACCTCAGCGATGGGCTCGCCGGCGACCTTCAACACATCCTCCAAGCCAGCCGGGTCCCCGGGGGCGAACTCCTGGCACCAGCCCTGCCCATCCGGCAGGCGGCCCGGCTCCGAGCCCGCGCCAGCGACACCGCCAAACCCGCCGTGGTGGCGGCCCTGACCGATGGCGAGGATTTCGAACTCGTCCTCACCGTGGCATCCGCGGATGCCGTTCGGCTTCTGGACGGCTGGAAGGCGCGTTTCCCGGAAACCCGGCTGACCTGCGTCGGCAGGCTGAATGACCGGCCCGGACTGTTTCTCCGCGAAGAGCGTGGACTCACTCCTCTGGGTCACGGTTTCCAACACTTCGACTGATGCCCACCGTACGCACCACATCTCCGGAGCAAACCGAGGCTCTGGGTGAACAGGTGGGGCAGGCGGCCCAGGCCGGCTGGGTCGTTGGCCTCGACGGGGACCTGGGTGCCGGCAAGACGGCCTTTGTACGCGGTTTCGTCCGGGGCCTAGGGTGTGGGTCCCGCGCGCATTCTCCGACCTTCGCGCTCCTCCACGAATACCGCGGAGGACGCTTGCCGATCCACCACCTCGACCTCTACCGACTGGGATCGTCCGATGATTTGCATTCCGCCGGGCTCGACACCTGCCTGAACCCCACCGACGCAGTATCCATCATCGAGTGGTTTTCGCGCATCGAAAGCCTGGCCCCATTCCTGCAATCGCTCCACCGCATCTCTTTGCGCTGGGTCGATGAATCGACCCGTGAAATCACCCATGATCTGCCTGGCCTTTGAGTTCACCAGCGACCGCCGCTCGGTGGCCATCAGCGATGGGAGCCAGCGGGTGCTCAGTCAGGTGGTCCATGACCGTGGCCGAACCACACCGGTCTTCCACATGATCGAACAGGCCCTCGCCGAGGCCCAGGTGGCTCGGGCCTCCATCGAGCGACTGGCCATCAGCATCGGGCCTGGCAGCTACACGGGCATCCGCTTGGCCATCGCAACTGCCCAAGGCTGGCACCTGGCCACGGGCATCCCCGTGGTGGCCGTGGACACGTTCGAGGCCTTGCTGCGCCAGGCACAGCGTCCGGCGATGGCCGGCCCCCGGGTCCTCTGCGTCAACGCCCAGCGCCAAGAATTTGCCGTCCGGGAATGGAATGGACAGAGCTGGGCAGATTCCCTCCATCTGGAGTCCGCCGACTTGCTGCTGAAGCGAATCACCGACGGGCAACCGGTCTTTGGTCCGGACATCGGCGCTTGGATCCGCAGTCTGCCCTCCGCCTCCAGCGAACTCACCGCCCGGGCCGACGCGCTCGAGGCCTTTCCGCAGGCGAGCGATGTGGCCCTATTGGGTGCGGACATCGACCCAGTGCCGCCGGAGACATTGGCCCCGGTCTATCTTCGGGAAGCCTCCTTTGTGAAAGCACCGCCGCACCGTATCATCCCGGGAATCACCGACTGACGATGCCGATCTTCTGGGACTGTGATCGATGCACCGCCTGCTGCCGCTGGCCCGGCCAGGTCCG
>CANHYD010000275.1 GCA_947464705.1 Verrucomicrobiota bacterium
GCACGTGCAGTGGGCGACATTGTCCTTCACCACCACCTCGATCTGGTTCCAGTCCTGCGGCTTGTACTTCTTGAGGGCTTTGTACGGGCCGGCCACCCAGTAATCGCGGCACTGCAACTGAGGCCCGCGCAGGAAAATGCCGCTGTCGGCATTCACCGCCGCGCGAAATTCGAGGCGAAGGATGAAGTCCTTCGGAAACTCCCGCTGGGTCCACAACTGGCGCAGGTGGGGCCCCTTGGCGGCATTGTAGTCATTGACCACGATCTGCCCGTCCTTGGCCGTGTAGCGACCATCACTGGCCTCGACCTTGCCGTCGAAACTCTCGGAGGGCTTGTACTTCCATCCGGTCAGATCCTTGCCCGGAACGAGAGCAGTGAATCCGGGCTCGAGCTTGAACGTGTCAGCCTGACCGGCGCCGGCGGAGAGAGCGAGGGCCAGGGCCAGGCAACGGCCGGATCGAAAGATATTGGAAGGATTCATGAGGCGAGGCAACCGATCGCAGCAAGTACCCCAGGGCTTGTCAACGGGAGGCCCTTGAATCCATCAGAAACGCCACGACAGACCCAGGAACGGATTGTAGTCCGGGGCCGACGCGGTCACGCCGAAGTTGCAACCCGCATCCAACTGGATGTCCTCGGTGAGCAAATACGTGACCCCGCAATCCACCAACCCCTGCCATGGGGAATTGGATTCAAAGGAGTGGATGGTGAAGAACTCCACATAACCAGACAGCGGCCCCACGATCGAATGCCCCACCACCACCGAGTTGACTGACTCCAAGTGATGTCCAGAACGCCCGTCGTTGCGCAGACAATCCAATCGAGTCTGGAGCCCTAAATCGAATTCCCCCGGAAGCCTCAAAGCCAAGGGCAACATCAATCCACCCTCCACAGACCCGTTGCCAAGACCCCGACCCGCAGTGGGCACCTTGAAGTAAGGGATCATTCCGAAGGCGGAAGATCCGGAATCGTTGCCCCAGAAGTTTTTCTTGAAGCGCACGGTCAGGTCACCCAAGCCCGAGGCTCGATCTGAAATCCCCGCCGAGCGGTCCTCGGTGCGGGTTCTCACATAACTGTCCAGAATCAGGTGAAGATCCAGCGAAGGCAGGAGGCCGGTCTTCAGGTTGACCGAGGCCAATTTAGTCATTTCGGAAACGACCCCGGAGGCATCGGTGTCGTGCGTCCAGGTGGCGATGTCCGACTCCACCTGGAAATGCCCGGCATCCACCGTGTAAGGTCCTTCGGTCAGGCTGGGACGATCGGTGATCAAGGGGCGCATCGCTTCTCGGGGCACCGGATTGAGCAGGTGATATTGACTCTTGTCCGGCTCTGATCCCCACCCGATCAACGCTCCGCCCAAACCCAAGCCGTTGGCCACCAGAACCACCCATCTTCTGAAACTCATCACCTCGAAAGGCTAATCAGAATGTATAATTTGGAAACTGTTGGTTCTTTTTACATTAATTTTTGTCTTTTATGCACTTTTTGACGCCATCCCCCCATCCACCGCTGCTGAACGCGGGACCGGCGGACTGCTTTAGCCGGTGATCTGACCTGGCTTCGGAAGGTGGAACCCATGCCGAGGCCTCCTTTGAACTTCCTCCCACCGGACCATTGCCCCCAAAATACCCCACGTCATGGGCAACACGTTTGGACACCTCTTCCGCATTACCACCTGGGGCGAATCGCACGGCGGCGGCGTCGGGGTGATCGTCGACGGTTGCCCTCCCCGCCTGCCGCTGACCGAGGCGGACATCCAACCCGATCTGGACCGCCGTCGACCCGGCCAATCCTCCATCGTCACGCCCCGCAAAGAAACCGACACGGTCAAAATCCTGTCCGGCACCTTCGAAGGACTGACTTTGGGAACCCCCATTTCCATGTGGGTCAAGAACGAGGATTTCCGTTCCGAGGCCTACAATGAGATGGCCGAGAAGTTTCGCCCGTCCCACGCCGACTACACCTATCAGGTGAAATACGGTCACCGCGCGTGGCCTGGTGGTGGACGAACCTCTGCGCGCGAGACGATTGGTCGTGTGGCCGCCGGAGCCATCGCCAAGAAACTCCTGCGGGAATTTTGGGGCGTCGAGGTGTTGGCCTGCGTCACGCAAGTCCAGCACCTGAAGGCCGTGGTCGATGCCGAGACGCTCACTGCCGAAGCGATCGAATCCAACATCCTACGCTGCCCGGATGCCGCGGCTGCACCGGCCATGATTCAACTCATCGAAGAACGGCGCAGTCAGGGTGACAGCGTCGGCGGAATCATCATGGGTGTGGCCCGGAATGTGCCCGTGGGCTGGGGAGACCCGGTGTTCGACCGTCTGGAGGCCGATCTAGCCAAAGGCATGCTATCCCTGCCCGCCACCAAGGGCTTTGAAATCGGATCCGGCTTTGAAGGAGTCCTCCTGACCGGCCGGCAGCACAATGACGCCTTCCGCAATGTCGATGGACGAATTGTGACCACCTCGAACCGATCCGGTGGCATCCAAGGAGGCATCTCCAATGGAGCCACGATCCACTTCCGCGTGGCCTTCAAGCCGGTGGCGACGGTGATGCATGAACAGGACACGGTGGACGTCCATCTGCAGAACACCACGTTGCGCGGACGGGGTCGCCATGACCCCTGCGTGCTGCCCCGGGCTGTCCCGTTGGTCGAGGCCATGACGGCCCTGACACTGCTGGACCACGCTCTTCGGCACGAAGCCCAATGCGGGCATCGCGAACGCTGGGCGTCCTGACCTATTGTGCTGCTGCGAGAGGAACTGCCACAAAAAAGCTGTCCCCTCGGCGCGACTTCGGTTGACTGGCAGTGATGTCCCTCACGCTGCCTTCACTCCGATATCGGATCCTCACAACAACCGCCTCGGCTCTCGGCTTGGGCGCCTGCCTCATCGGTCTGGGAGCCGACCCCAAACCCAGTCCGAAACCCTCCGGTCCCCAAGTCGACGGAGCCTTCCATAAAGTCATCCTGGACTCCGACCGCGATCAGGATGGGGATGGCCAACCGGAGGACACCGTGGTCAACCCCATGGAAATCGCCGTAGCTCCCGACGGTCGGGTCTTCTTCATTGAACGCAGCGGTCTCTTGAAAGTGTGGAGCCCGACCACCAAGGCCTCGTCGGTCGTCGGTACCCTGCCGGTGTACACCGAACTCGAGGACGGCCTGCTGGGCATCGCACTGGACCCCAACTTTGCCAAGAACTCGTGGCTCTACCTGTTCTACTCCGATCCCCAGACGCGGACCAATGCCACTCAGCACAAGACCGGCGACAATCGCATTTCCCGCTTCACGCTCCGCGACGGCACCCTCGACAAGGGCAGCGAAAAGATCCTGCTGCAAATCACCACTCAGCGTGACCAATGCTGCCATTCAGCCGGATCCCTCGCCTTTGATGGCTCCGGCAACCTCTACGCTTCCACGGGCGACAACACGCATCCCGGAGAATCCGATGGGTACACACCGATCGATGAGCGCCCGGGACGGGAGCCGTGGAACGCCCAGAAATCAGCCGCCAACGCCAATGATCTCCGTGGCAAAATCCTACGGATTCACCCCGAGCCCGACGGCACCATCACCATCCCTGCTGGAAATCTTTTTCCGCCCGGGACGCCCAAGACGCGTCCTGAAATCTACGTCATGGGCAACCGCAACCCATTCCGCATCAGCGTCGACAAGGCCACAGGCCACCTTTATTGGGGTGAAGTAGGTCCCGACGCCGGCGGCCCGAACGACAAGCGCGGCCCCGCCGGGTTTGACGAAATCAACCAAGCGCGCGCGGCCGGCAACTTTGGTTGGCCGTTCTTCGCGGGGGACAATCGCCCCTACCACCGCTACGACTTTGAAACACGCCAGACTGGGGAACCTTGGGATCCGGCGCATCCTATCAACCCGTCGCGATTGAACACCGGTCCGGCGGAATTACCCC
>CANHYD010000276.1 GCA_947464705.1 Verrucomicrobiota bacterium
CACCGACGCCCGCAATGGCACGGTCCGCTGGTCGATCGCGTTGCCCGAGGCGATGCGCTACGCCATGCCCTACGACGGCGGCTACCTGGTGCTGGCCGACGACGGGTCACGGCTTTGGGCCGCAGTCGACGGCGCGCTCTGGGAGGTCGATGGCCGGTCGGGTTCGGTGGTTCGCAGGCGGCCTCATCCCATCCCGGGCCGCCATTGGGGCTGGGTGGCGCGCAGCGGCGGGGGGCTCCTGGCCAGTTCGCTCTTCCCGGAGGCCCCGCGCACCCTCAAGGGATACGAACTGGTGGACCTTGAGTATCGGTCGCGCCGGCCGCTGGTCTGCTCGAAGGCGCTGCTCCGACCCTCCGAGTCGGGCGATGGCGCCGACTGGATCGTCCCGACCGAGGGGGCGTGGGTGAACGCCACGCTGTGCGCCGAGGCCGGACGCGTCTATGGCATCGAGGCCCGCGGAGCCAAGGCCCGCGCCGACCGCACCGGCCGCCTCTCCTGCGCCGACCTGCTGGAGGACGCCGTCGTGGTCTGCCTCGATGCGGCCGACGGCCGACGGCTCTGGGAACGCACGCTGCGCTGGCCCGAGGCTGAGGACATCCTCGGCCTGGCGGTCTCCGGCGGACGCCTGTTCCTGTCCTGTGCGCGGAGCGCCGGATCGCAGGCGGCCTACCATCTCCGGTGCTGGCGCACCTCCGACGGGGCCGAGTCTTGGGCCACCTCGGGCCTCAATCCGGTGCACGACCTCTACCATGGCCAGCAGGTGAAGCGCCCGGTGGTGCTGCCCGATCTCGTCTCCTTTGAGAGCGGGGTCTTCGCCGTGGATACCGGCAAGCCCTGGCAACCCCCAGGAGACGCGGGAAGCTGGATCCTCAAGCGCCCGGGCCACGCCTGCGGCGGCATGACGGGCACGGGGGACGGCTTGTTGTTCCGGGCCGACAACCCGACACTGTTCCGCTTCAGTGACGGTTCGTTTACCCGGCTCGCGCCAACGCGCCCGGGCTGCTGGCTCAACATTCTTCCGGTGGAGGGCGGCGTGGTGATTCCCGAGGCCAGCGCCTCCTGTGTCTGCGGCTACCCGATCCAGGCGTCGATGGGCTTCGCTTTCGGGCGTAAGGCCCCGCCAGCGCTGGCGGATGTCCTCCCGGTCCGCTGAGCCGCCGGTCCGCCGTTCACCCGGGGAGACCGGCCTGTCGTTGCGGGTGATGCAACGGCACCATTCCTGTGACTCGTGAGGACCCCATGGGTTTACTCGCAGGTGAGCACGAGTTGGTCGGCCTCGATCTGGGTGCGGACCCGGCGGCGGGTCTGGGAGTCGGTGACCGGGATCGTGGGACCGGCGAGCGACAGGTCGATTCAGGGGGGAGAAAACATGAGTTTGGGACCCTTGTTATGGTTTCCCAGATTTCTTAGGGCGCTTCGCCACATTTCTGTTGCAGCGCTTTTACGCCAATGTCCCTATTCCGAGGCTTGATCAGTATGAAAAACCCAATCCAAAACAAATTATTGGCGCTTGCGCTGGCCTTCTCAGGGCTGGGCGCTTTCGCCAACGACATCGAGCCGGGTAAACAGACTTACTCGGTAGTGTTCGCCCCCAAACCCGTTGTCATCGACGGCAACCTCGGCGAGTGGGCCGGTGTGCCTGTCTTGGCCGATCCGAAGTTCTCGGTACCCAAGGGTTCCGGAGCCGCTGGTACGGGCAAATATGTGCTCTTTGAAGAGTACGGTGGCGGCACCTGGTCGGGTCCGGATGACCAGACCTCGGCCGTGCAAATCGTCTATGATGCCGACAACGTCTATTTCGGCTTCGTGGTGACCGACGACTACCACGAAAACGCTGCCAAGAGCGCGTGGAATGGCGACTCGATCCAGTTGATGATCGCCAGCGCCGACCGCTCTAAGCAGGTGGCTCTCTACAACTACGCCCTGGGCGGCGTGGAAGGCGATTTGGCGGATGTGATCGTGAATCACGAAGCCGGCCCCGGCGGGACTGAGGCGGTCGTGACCCGCAATGGCACCAGCAAGCGCACCACCTACGAGATCAAGCTCCCCAAGGCCTCCTTGGATATCGCGAAGCTCGAGGGCGGCGTGAAGTTCGGCTTGGGTATGGCCATCAATGACGGTGACAGCGGCGCTGGCCAGGCGGGTCAGAAGGGCTGGGGCGGTCTGGGAGCTCACGCTCTGGTGTTCGGCAAATCTCCGAGCGAGACGGCCGAGATGACGTTGATGAAGAAGAACGACATCGAACCGGGTAAGGAGTTCTACACCGTCAACCGCGCTCAGGGCGCCATCACCCTCGATGGCAAGCTCGACGAGTGGAAGGGTGTGCCGGTGTTGGCTGATCCCAAGTTCTCGGTACCCAAGGGTGCCGGACCGAACGGCAAGTACGTGCTGTTCGAGGAGTACGGTGGCGGCACCTGGTCCGGTCCGGATGACCAGACTTCGGCCGTGCAGGTCATTTTCGACACCGACAACGTCTACTTCGGTTTCGTCGTGACCGACGACTACCACGAGAACGCCGCCAAGAGCGCGTGGAATGGTGACTCCATCCAGTTGATGATCGCCAGCGCCGACCGCACCAAGCAGGTGGCTCTCTACAACTACGCCCTCGGCGGCGTGGAAGGTGATCTGGCTGACACCATCGTGAACCATGAGGCCGGCCCCGGTGGTACCGAGGCGGTCGTGACCCGCAACGGTGCCACCAAGCGCACCACCTACGAGATCAAGCTCCCGAAGGCTTCGCTGGCGATTGAGACTCTGGAAGGTGGAGTCCAATTCGGCCTGGGCATGGCCATCAATGACGGTGACAGCGGCGCTGGCCAAACGGGTCAGAAGGGCTGGGGCGGTCTGGGTGCCCACGCCATCGTGTTTGGCAAGACCCCGAGCGAAACCGCTCTCTTCACCCTGAGTTCGGTCGTTCCGAACGACATCGAGCCGGGCAAGGAATACTACACCGCCAGCGCGGTGACCGCTCCGATCGTCATCGACGGCAAGCTCAACGAGTGGGGCGGCGTGCCGGTCCTCTCCGATCCCAAGTTCTCGGTGCCCAAGGGTTCCGGTGCGGCCGGCACGGGCAAGTACGTGCTGTTCGAAGAATACGGTGGCGGCACCTGGTCGGGTCCGGATGACCAGACCTCGGCTGTGCAGGTGGCCTACGATGTCGACAACGTCTACTTCGGTTTCGTTGTGACCGACGACTACCACGAGAACGCCGCCAAGAGCGCTTGGAATGGTGATTCCATCCAGTTGATGATCGCCAGTTCCGATCGTCAGCAGCAGGTGGCCCTGTATAACTACGCCTTGGGTGGCGTGGACGGTGATCTGGCCGATGTGATCGTGAACCATGAGGCCGGCCCCGGTGGTACCGAGGCGGTCGTGACCCGCGACACCGCGGCCAAGAAGACCTACTACGAGATCAAGCTGCCGGCCGCCGCTATCGGCAAGACCGCTTTGACCCTGGGAACGCAGTTCGGTCTGGGCATGGCCATCAATGACGGCGACAACGGCGCTGGCCAGAATGGTCAGAAGGGCTGGGGCGGTCTGGGTGCCCACGCCATCGTGTTCGGCAAATCGCCGAAGGAGACCGCATTGGTGTCCCTCGGAACGGCTTCTTCGGGCGCCGACCGATTGTTCCTCTCGGCCGTGAATCCGAGCATCCTCACCTTCTCGTTCCGTGCGAACGACAAGGGTGGTTCGGTTGTGGCAGCCAATGGCATCAAGCTGACCATCGATGGTCAGGTTGTGACGACCACCGTGGCCCCCAAGAACGCTGATGCAACCGACGTGACCTACACCCGGACGACTCCGTTCGCCGCGGGTGAACACACCTACAAGATCGAAGTCAAGGACACCCAGGGTAACACGGTGACCGACTCCGGTACCTTCACCGCCGCTCAGGTGGCGGTCCTCACGGCCGCCCATCAGGC
>CANHYD010000277.1 GCA_947464705.1 Verrucomicrobiota bacterium
CGGTGGGCCCCCACAACCGAAGCGGCAGCGGGACCGGGCCGGAGCAAGCATTGGAAGCGATCAAACCTTCCCCTCGCGCGCAGCGCGAAAGCTCATCCTTCCCCGAGCTTACCTGCGCGCGCAGGACCGATCCTGCGGAGCCTTCCCCGAGGCACCAACCCCGGGCGCCAGCCTCAAAAAGTTTGCCGCAGGTAATATGTTGGAGTGTCCCCTTTTGTGTAAATAGGTGGGACCGACCCCTTTTGAGTTCATCTCACCGTTGAGTTTCGGAGCGCGAACCGGCTCAATCGTCTCCTCGATGATCCTGCCGCGCATCTCTATCCAGCGTCCCATCCTCGCCTGGATGATGAATTTGGTGCTGGTGCTCTTCGGGTTGATCGGGCTGTCCCGTCTGCCCGTTCGCGAGTTGCCAGACATCGATCCGCCCATCGTCTCCGTGACAACGGTCTTCCCCGGGGCCAATGCCCAGGTGGTGGAGACCGAGGTGACCGAGCGACTCGAGGAGGCCATCAACAACATCGAGGGCATCAAGACCCTCCGCAGCGAAAGTCGCGAGGGTGTCAGCAACATCTCCGTGGAGTTCGACCTTTCCCGGGACATCGACACCTCGGCGCAGGATGTCCGGGACCGGGTTTCCCGGGTGCGAGGGGCACTGCCTCGAGACATCCGTGAGCCCATCGTCTCCAAGCAGGACTCCGACGCGCAGCCGATTCTCTGGATCGCTCTGAACAGCGAGCGGTATTCGCCGCTGGAGATGACCACCCTCGCGGAGAAGCAAATCAAACCGCGCTTCCAGGGAGTTACCGGCGTGTCTTCGATCACCATTGGTGGCGAGAAGCGCTACGCGATGCGGTTGTGGCTCGACTCGGCCCGGATGGCTGCCCGGCGGGTGACTGTCCTAGATGTGCAGCAAGCGCTCCGTCAGCAGAACATCGAATTGCCCAGTGGGCGCGTGGAGAACCTTGACCGGGAGATGACCATTCAGACCCGAGGCGAAATGAAGACCGCCGAGGAATTCAACAACCTGGTGCTCCGCGCGGAAGGGGCCAACTTGGTCCGGCTCAAGGATGTGGGCCGCGCCGAGGACGGCGTCTCCGATTACCGCACCATCGCCCGGGCCTCGGGCAAGCCCTGCATTTTCCTGGGCGTCGTCAAACAGGCCAAGGCCAACACGGTCAATGTGGCCCAGTCGATCCGTGCCGAGATGGAGGCCATCCGTCCGACCCTGCCTGAAGGGGTGGAGATGTGGGTCAACTACGACTCCAGCATCTATGTTGAAAAAGCCATCAGCGAGGTGTGGGACACGCTGGCCATCGCCTTCGGCCTGGTGGTGCTCATCATCTTCGTCTTCCTCCGGGATTTGCGGGCCACGATCATTCCCACGGTGGCTATTCCGGTGTCCATCATCGGCACCTTTGCCGTTCTCCATCTCATGGGCTATTCGGTGAACATCCTCACCATGCTCGCTCTCGTGCTCGTGATCGGCATCGTGGTGGACGATGCCATCGTGGTGCTGGAGGCCATTTACCGGCACATCGAGGAAGGCATGAAACCCATGGCGGCGGCCTTCAAGGCCATGGAGGAGATCAGCTTCGCGGTCATCGCCATCACCCTCTCGCTGGTGGCCGTTTTCACGCCGCTGGCCTTCCAGAAGAGCACCACGGGCCGTCTGTTCATCGAGTTCGCCGTGGCCGTCTCGGTTTCGGTCATCATCTCGGCCTTCGTGGCGCTCACCTTGTCGCCAGCGATCGCCGCCCGGGTGCTCAAGCCCATCCACGGCAAGAAGGCCACCGGACTCTTCGCGGTGTTCGAGGCCGTCCTTGACGCGGTGACGCAGGGGTACCTGGGATCCCTGCGCTGGGCGCTGCGCCACCGGTTCCTCTCGGTGCTGGTCACCCTGGCGACCGTCGCCCTCATGGTCTTCGCCTACCGGGGGCTCGATAAGGACTTCCTGCCGCAGGAGGACAAGAGTCGCATGTTCGCCATCGTCCTCACCCCGAATGGTTCCACCAGCGAGTTCACCGACCGGCAGCTCCGCAAGGCTGAAGCCATCGTAGCGAGTTACCCGGAGGTGCAGAGCTACGGTGCCATTGTGGCCCCGGGATTCAGCGGGCCCGGTCAGGCGTCGTTCGGTATCGTGTTTGTCAGCTTTCAGGATCGCTCCCTGCGCAAGCGGTCCACCCAGGAGATTGTCAATGGACCGGGTGGCATGGCGCAGCGCTTCTTTGCGGAGGTCGAGGGCGGCTTCGCCATTGCCAATTTGCCCAAGGCCATCGAGGTGAGCTTCAACAGCTCGCCTTTCGAGTTGGTGGTGCAGAACCAGGATCTCGAGACCTTGAACCAGACGGTGCAGGCGCTTTCGGCCCGCATCGGTGGGCTCACCAACGCCGCAGGTCAACCGCTGCTCAAGAACCTCCGGGTGAGCTACGAGGTGGACAAGCCGGAGCTGCGCCTCTCGGTGGATCGCAGCCGGGCCGCGGCGCTGGGGGTGACCATCGAAGACATCTCGCGCACCCTCCAAATTCTCTTCGGCGGCCTCGACCTCAGCCGCCTCAAGGTGGGCGGCAAGGAATACGAAGTGATCGCCCAATTGGAACGGGCCTCCCGCCTGACGCCGCAGGAGTTGGACACGGTGTATGTCCGCAATCAGCGGGGTGAACTCATCCAGCTCAACGCCCTGGTGACCCGGACCTCTGGCGCAGCGCCCAATTCCATCAGCCACTATGGCCGACTGCGGAGCGCCAGTATTACGGCTTCTCCGGGCGGGGTCCCCATTGGTGTGGTGGTGGAGCAGGTTCAACCGCTCCTGAAGGATCTGCCGGCAGGCACGCTGCATGCCTGGGAAGGTGAGGCCAAGAACCTGGCCGACAGCACGGGCGAGATCTGGTTCGTGCTCGGGTTGGCGGCGATCATCGTCTACATGACCCTCGCCGCGCAGTTCGAGAGCTTGATCCATCCGTTCACGGTCATGTTGGCATTGCCCTTGGCGGCCGTGGGAGCCTTCGGGTTGCTGTGGTTGCTGGCCTTCCTCGGCAAGATCGGTGTCATTCCGGTGATCCCGTCCATGAACATCAACCTGTTCAGCCAGATCGGCCTGGTGCTCCTCATCGGGCTGGTCACCAAGAATTCCATCCTGCTGGTCGAATACGCGAATCAGCGCGCCCAGCAGGGCATTGACCCGGTCACGGCGATGATGGAAGCCGGTCGCGTTCGCTTGCGGCCGATCCTCATGACGGCCTTCTCCACGGTGGCGGGCATCCTGCCCATCGCCATCGGGTTCGGTGCGGGTGCTGAAAGCCGTCGCCCCATGGGGGTCGCGGTGGTGGGAGGAATGCTCACCAGCACCTTCCTGACCTTGTATGTGATCCCGGTCGTTTACGTGCTGCTCGACCGCTGGTTCCCGACGCGGCCGGTGCTCTCGGAAGAGCCTTCTCGAACCTCGCCAAAGCCAGCCCTGGTCCACTGATGCCATGACCCATCGCTCCGACCCATCGCAACCGGCTATTCGTCGTCTTCCGGCCATCGCCCGATGGGCGGTCTGGGTGCTCGTCGTTGGCGTCATGGGGTGTCGAGCGCCTCAGTCTTCGCCGCCGGCTCTGTCCTCGGTTTTTCGCTCCGAGAAGCTGGCGTCGATCGACGGGGCCATCTTGCAATCCATCGCCTCCAACCGTTGCCCGGGCGGAGTGTTTTGGTTGGAGCGCAACGGGGTGGTGTATTCCAAGGCCTATGGACACCGCTCGGTGGACCCATCGCCGGAGCTGGCCAGCTTGGGCACAATTTATGATGCGGCCTCGCTCACCAAGGTGTTGGCCACGGCTCCGGCAGTGGCCTTACTGATCGAGAAGGGGTTGGTCGATCCCGAGAAGCCCCTGGCCCAATACCTCCCGGCCTTTGCGACCCATGGCAAGGAAGCCATCACG
>CANHYD010000278.1 GCA_947464705.1 Verrucomicrobiota bacterium
CTCGGCCACCGTGCCGCGTCCCATCGAAGAACTCATCGCCCGCTACACCCGCCAACCGGTGCGGGTCCGCATCGAGGCCAAGGCCCTCACCGTGCCGACCATCGAGCAGGTGTATTTCGAGGTGGATCGCCGTTGGAAGTTCGAGGCCCTCACCCGCCTCATCGACCTGCACGACGTGACGCTGGCCATCATCTTCGCCAACACCCAGCGCGTGGTGAATGAATTGACCGAGCAGCTCATGGGTGCCGGCTACACAGCCGACTGCATCCACGGCGGTATGCCCCAGGCATCCCGCGACCGGGTAATGAGCAAGTTCCGCTCGGGCGGCCTGCGCTTCTTGGTAGCGACCGATGTGGCGGCCCGCGGCATCGATGTCGACGACATCCAGGTGGTGTTCAACTTCGATCTGCCCTACGACGCAGAAGACTACGTGCACCGCATCGGGCGCACCGGGCGCGCCGGACGCAGCGGAATCGGCATCTCCTTCGCCAGCGGCCGAGAAGTGTTCCTCATCCGAGACATCGAACGCTTCACCCGCCAGCGGATTCGCCGCGGCGATATCCCCAGCACGAGCGAAATCGAGGACGCACGCCGCGATCAGTTCCTCAAGAGTCTCCGCGAGACGCTGCAAGCGGGCGATTTCCGCCACTACGATCACGTGATCGAGGCCCTGCTGGAGGAAGGTTTCGACTCGTTGGATGTCACCAGCGCAGCCATCCACCGACTCGTCAGCAAACCCAGCGAGGAATCCTCCAAGACCGCCAAGCCGGCCAAGGCCGCAAAAGCCCCGGCCGCCGCCGGAACTCCTCCCTCGCCGGGAGCCACCGCCCCGATGGCTCCGTCCCCGGCAGCCTTGGTCCCACCGTCGGCCGGTGCACCAACCAGCCCCCGACCGGCCCTACCCAGTGCCTCGGCCAAGCCAGCAGCCGCTCCCAAGCCGATTCCTGCTGCCTTCGAGACGACGCCCCGCAAATTCGAGCCCCGGGCCGTGGAGCCCGTGCGCGCTGAGCGCGCCAAACACGAATTACCCCGCGCCCCCAAGACCCCGGCGCCGGCGCCAGTTCCGTTCGTTCCGCCCGCGGTTCCGAAGACCAACGCGGTGATTCCCGTGGTGGCCCCAGCCCCCGCTCGACCCCGCACACCGAAGCCGATTGCCTCGACCCCCTCGAGCCTCGCTCCGAATTTGGAGGCGACGTCCCGGACCGATACAGCGGCTGTGACGCCTCCGCTCCCACGAGCTCCGAAAGCAGCCCCAGCCGCCATCACTCCGCGGCCCAATGAGGCCGAAGCCTTGGACTCCAAGTCTCCGGTCGCCGAAGCAACAGTGGGCGCTACCCGCCTCTGGATTAGCACCGGTGAAGAAAACGGAACCACGGTCGAAGCCCTGCGCGATTTCATCCTGGGGACCACCGGTGAGCCGGCCACCTCGTTAGGGCGCATCGACATCCGCGAGCGGCATAGCTTTGTGGACGTTCCGGGCGATCGAGCCGCTTCCTTCGTCTCGCGCCTCAAGCGCGCGGAATTCGGCGGCAAGCGCATCAAGGCCAAGGTGGCCTGATTGGTTGTTCGACTTCGCCTCGGCGTTGTCGCTTTCAGGGCGTTGCAAGCAACCGCATGCAACGCCCGAACCGGCGGCCTCAGTGGTTTCGGACCTGGTTCGAACCGAATCCGCCTCCGGGCTTGGGGGACTCCAACTCCTCCCGTAGCCTTCAGGAAATGAACGTCACGCTTCGCGGTCAGCGCCAGCACCACCGCACGGTCTCCTTCGACGCATTGGCCAACGCCGTCGTGCTGATCGAACAGCGCCTCTTGCCCCATGACTTCCGGTTGGTGAAGACCCGCGACTACCGGGAAACCGCCGAAGCCATCACCACCATGATCGTCCGCGGAGCCGGGGCCATCGGCGCAACCGCCGCCTACGGCCTCGCCCAAGGCGCTCGAGCCTTTCGAGGCAGCCGACTGGACCGCTTCGAGAAACACATCGAGACGGTGTATCAAACCCTCAAGGACGCGCGACCCACCGCTGTGGATCCGGTGAATGCCATGAATGCGGTCCGGGAAGAAATGTCCATGGGCGAGACGGTCTCCGAGCGTCAGGACATCGCCTTTGCCGCGGCCTCCCGGTTTGCGGAGGAAGACGTCGAACATTGCCGTGCATTGGGCGAACACGGTGCCTCCCTGATCCAGGATGGCATGAGGGTATTGACCCACTGCAACGCCGGGTGGCTAGCCTTCGTAGACATCGGCACCGCCACGGCCCCGATGTATGCGGCCCAGGCAGCCGGCCGAAAGTTTCATGTATACTGCGATGAAACCCGCCCCCGCTGCCAGGGAGCCTCGCTCACTGCCTGGGAGCTCGCCCAACAAGGCATCAGCCACCAGATCATTGCCGACTCTGCAGCCGGGTTCCTGATGAGCCGGGGCGAGATCGACCTGGTCATCGTGGGCAGCGACCGGGTGCTGGGGAAGACCGGTGAAGTCGCCAATAAGATCGGCACCTACACCAAAGCCGTCTTGGCGCACCGCCATGGCATCCCCTTCTACGTGGCCATCCCGCTCTCCACCATCGATTGGGAACTGGGCTCTGGGCTGGAGATCCCCATCGAAGACCGATCGGGCGATGAAGTCCTGGGTGCCTGGGGAGTGATTCCTGGAAAGGGTGGAAAACCCGGCAAACGGACCTACGTACGGATCGCCAACCCCACCAGCACCGCCCGCAACCCGGGCTTCGACGTGACCCCCCCGGAGTTGATCACCGGGATCATTACTCCCCACGGCATCCTCAAGCCAAAGGCCTTGAGCAAGCTGCGCGGCAAGCGCTAAGCACCCTACCCCCTTCTGTGTAATTGTGAGAGACCTGCCACCCGCAGAGCGCCCCCATACGCCAAGCGGAGCGGGATCGGGCCGCAGCGAGCCTTGGAAGCGATCACCAAAGCCCCTCGCGCACAGCGCGAAAGCCCCATCCTTCCCCGAGCTTCCTCAGCGAGCGTAGACCCGATCCCGCGGAGCACCTTGCAACGGCGTCACAGAAGTATGGAGTGTCCCCTTTTGTGTAATTGTGAGGGACTGATAGGCATTAAGTGCCTCGCGCCCGTGGTCTCCCCTCGGTAAGGCGTCGTCGTCGGATATCAAAGACAACGACAACAACCTAAACCGAAAGGAGACCGATGAGGAAAGTGATGGCCGGAATGGACCTGCATGGCAACAACGTGATGGTGGGCATCGTGGATGCCCAAGGGGCGCGACTTCAGCATCGCAGGCTTGCCTGCGAGTTGCCTGAGATCATTGAGTTTCTGGCCCCTTACAAGACAGAGCTCGAGAGCATCGCGGTCGAGTCGACCTTCAATTGGTACTGGCTAGTCGATGGACTGCGGGCCGCGGGTTTCCCCGTCGTTCTGGCCAATCCCGCCAAGATCGACCAGTACGGCGGGATCAAGCACGCGGACGACAAGAATGACGCGTACTTCTTGGCCGAATTGCAGCGCCTAAAAATTCTACCAACCGGATACATCTACGATCCGGAGTTGCGACCAGTGCGTGACTTGCTTCGTCGGCGAATGAGCCTGATGCGCCAGCGAACCACGCTGTTTCTCAGCGCCAAGAGTCTGCACCAGCGCACCACCGGCCGCGCTTTAGAGTTGAGGCGCCTCAAGGCGATGGAGCCTGAAGAAGCCGTTGCTCTTTACACTCACCCAGCCAATCAACTGATTGCCCGGATTCAGAAAGAGCACATCGATTCGCTGGACCAGAGCATCCGCCAGATCGAGAAAGCAGTCATGAAGGTGGCCCTCCAGCAGCCCTACTACCAAAGGCTTCAGACCATGCCGGGGGTGGGCATTATCTTGGGGCTGACCATTTCAATGGAGGTCGGGAACATCGATCGATTTGCCGGTCCCGGGCAATTTGCCAGCTATTGCCGC
>CANHYD010000279.1 GCA_947464705.1 Verrucomicrobiota bacterium
CGGATCGGGCGTGCCCCGCTGCGCCGACGCGGACCAAAGCGTTCCCGGTACCGCTCGAACACCGCGTCCACAAACTCCTTCGACCCCAGCACCACCCCATCGCTCAAGTGGCGGATCCTCAACCGCAACACCTCCCCAGCGCTCAATTGCCCCCCCTTCCGCAGCGCCGCCTGGATCGCCTCTCGATCCAGCGCCCGCTTCTTGCTGTGCCCAGACTCCCCAGAACGCACCAGCAACCCACTCCGATATTCTGCCGAAGCCTCCGACCACGTCTTCCCCCTCAAAAAACTCATCAACCCTCGGCGCACCCGCCCATTGCCTCCTCCCACCGCTGCCGCATAACCGCAATGCCGGTACTCCTTCGGATCCTCCACCAAACCGGCACGCACCGGATTCAAATCAATGTAGGACGCCACCGTCTGCACCGCCCTCGGGCAGTCCTCCACCAGCACACTCTTGAAGCGCTCCGCCCACAACGTCCCAAAGCGCTCAGAATGCCGGTTGAACCACCGACTGAAGCGCTGCTTGAACTCCTTCATGAACACCGACACCTCCCCCATCCGCCCCAGCAGCGTCTCCCGCACATGCCCATCAATCCTTCCCCGCTGCTCGAGTCCCTCCCGAGCCAATGAGCTCAGCAACCCCTTTTTCCCATAGAACGCTTCGGCCCGCTCCATCAACTCCCTATCGGACAGCTCACGCGCCTCCGGCACCCGGATCAGCAGGTGGAAGTGGTTGGCCATCATGCAGTAGGTGATCACCTCCAACCCGCAAAACGCAGAAAGCGACATCAGAATCTCAGACATCTTCTCCCGACACGCCTCATTCAACAACTTCTCCCCTCCCACCGTCCGCGAAATGCAGTGGTACACAGCCGTCCGCCCCACCTGCCCCTTGATCCGCGCCAACCTCATGACCAAAAGCTAAACCCAACCTCCTCCCAGTCAATAACTTTGAACCTGTCACTTTGTTTAATCGCTTGCGGTTACAGTTGGGACTTTGCAACCTTTGATGAGTGAACAAGGCCGCGCGACCAGAGATTCCTAGAAAGACGGTGTACCGTCTTTCTCAGTATCTGCGTTGTCTGCAGCGATTGAAGAGCAACGGTATCCAAACGGTGAGCAGTGAGGCTCTCGCTAAGGCAGCCGGGGTCAAGCCGACGCAGTTACGCAAGGATTTGACCTATCTGGGCCAGTTCGGCACCCGAGGGCTCGGCTATGATGCAATCCAGTTGGCGGAGATGATCACATCGCACCTGGGAACTAACCGCCTGCAACCCGTGGTTCTGGTCGGTGTCGGCAATCTAGGAAGCGCACTGCTTCAATATCGGGGGTTTGAACCCGAGGGCTTCGAGATCGTTGCAGCTTTCGACATGGACCCGAATCGTCCCAGAGAAACCCCTCTGCGGGTGCCTTTGTTGGGCATGGATCGGCTGGAGGCGACGCTATCAGAACACCACGTCCGAATGGCCATCCTGTCAGTGCCAGCAGCAGCAGCTCAGGAGGTGACCAATCGTCTGGTGGAGGCCGGGGTGCTGGGGATTCTCAATTTCGCTCCAATCGTACCCGCAGTTCCAGAACACGTGGTGGTAAACCACGTAAATCTTGCCATCGAATTGGAGAATCTCAGCTACTTCTTGAACGACTGAACGCTTCGGAGGCCCACTGTTCTCCATTTGTACCGTGTCCGTATCGTCATGAATCTCCCCAATCAGGAAACCCCGCCCCTCCAGTCCATTTGTTTGCCAGATATCCGGAACGAAACTCGGACGACACTGGCCGCTCAATTTGCAGCTTGGAATGAACCGGCATACCGGCTGGACCAACTTCTGGATTGGCTTTACGTGAGGCGCGCCGGGAGTTGGGATGCCATGACCAATCTCCCAAAATCGCTACGATCCCAGCTGGCTTTGACTTGGAGCCTGGGTTCTCTGGGGCTGGTGCGCAAACAGGGCTCTCGGGATAGCACTCAGAAATTCCTGTGGCGACTGAAGGACGGGGCTCTGATCGAAAGTGTTCTGATACCTGCCAATCCCGCCCTGTACGGCGAGGCCGCTGACCGCCATACACTTTGCGTCTCGACACAAGTGGGATGTGCTTATGGTTGCCGGTTCTGCGCCAGCGGTCTGGATGGTTGGAAGCGTAACCTCGCCCCTTGGGAAATTATCGGTCAGATCCTCGGGGTAGAATGCTGGCACGCCCAACAACCGCAGTCTTCAGGTGAGCCAACCTCCGACAAGTCCGCCAGCCACCGACTGGTCAACAATCTGGTGATCATGGGCATGGGGGAACCAATGGCGAACTACGAGAATCTGATGTCAGCACTGCGTTCATTGAACGCACCGTGGGGCGGCGGGATCGGAGCCAGAAAAATCACCATATCGACCAGCGGTTTGGCTCCCAAGATCCGCCAACTGGCCGATGAACCCGAGCAGTTCCGCCTGGCGATCTCGCTTCATGGAGCGACCGATTCGGTCCGAAACCAAATCATGCCGATCAACCGGAAGTATCCGCTGGCCGAATTGACGCAGGCCTGCAGCCACTACCTGGAGAAGAAGGGGAAAATGATCACCTTGGAATACATCCTGATCGATGGGGTCAACGATGCCCTCTCCGAGGTGAAACCTTTGGCCGATCTCGCACGCCGTCTGCACGCCAAGGTGAACCTGATTCCTTACAATACGGTCGAAGGGTTGCCTTGGAAACGTCCCGAAGAGTCGCGCTGCCAAAAATTCGCCGAGACCCTCTCGCACAGCGGGGTGACCTGCACTCTCCGCCTCGAAAAGGGGCACGACATCGACGCGGCCTGCGGTCAGCTCCGCCTGAAGACCGAACGCGAACTCAACTCTCTCGGCGCAATTCCCGGCTCCGGCATGGACCAAACGGGACCCGAGGCGTAGTCTCAACTCCGGTGATCGCGCTTCTCGATTACGATTCCGGAAACATCCGCAGCGTCGAAAAAGCCCTCCGCAAGGCGGGAGGGGAGGTGGTGCGGGCTCGCACACCGGAGGCCTTGGCCGGCGCTCAAGGTATCGTTCTTCCCGGTGTGGGCGCCTTTGACGACTGCATTCAGGCCATGGAGCGGCAGGGTCTTCTGGATGCGGTGCGCGCATGGATCGCAGCCGACCAACCCTTTCTGGGAATCTGCGTCGGATATCAGGCTCTCTTTGATCGAAGCGAAGAATTCAATTCGCGCGCCCCAGGACTCGGGATCTTCCAAGGACCCGTCGTTCGATTCGAGCCCACCGTGGAGATGCCTCAGCTGAAGATTCCACAAATCGGCTGGAACCAAATCCACCTCCGCCAACCCGATTGTCCGCTCTACCGCGGCATCCCCGAGGGCAGCTGGTTCTACTTCGTCCACAGCTTCTACCCCCGCCCCGCCGATCCGAAGATCGTGGCCACCGAAACCACCTACGGACCCACCTTTGCTTCGTCCGTTTGGCGCGGAAACACGTTCGCCACTCAGTTCCATCCGGAGAAGAGCCAGGAAAACGGACTGCGATTGTTGGCCAACTTCGTGGAACTCGCCGAGGCAGTTCCGCCGGCAAAGCGTTGACGCACCGACCGATCAACCGGTCCGAATGCCCGCAGCCCACGGTTCCAGAAAACCCAGCACCGACTCGACCGAAACCGAGGACATGATGCCGAGCAATTCGTCGGCAGTGCCGGCGATCGACCGACCGTCGTAGCGATAAAAGTCGAGGTGCCGTCCTGCGATGGAGGCATTGGGAATCAATGTCCAGTCGGTCCTCCTAGGATGTACCGGCCGATTCAAGGTCGGTGTCTCAATCACCCACTGCCGGGGCACTCCCATCGCGGCAGCGATGTGCATGAAAACGGTGTCCACACTGAGGAATCCCTGAGCATGACCCACCAAAGCCATGGCCTCCCGCAAGCCTGGAGA
>CANHYD010000280.1 GCA_947464705.1 Verrucomicrobiota bacterium
CAGCTTGAGAACGCCCGGATCAATACCCTGACCGAAGTAAGTGGTGCCGCCGTCGGACATACGTCGGGACATGCCCTTGAAACCCTGGATGAACATCGGGGCAAACACACAGTTCATGAAGAACAGCGAACCCGCCCAGTGGAGCTTGCCCAGAAGTTCATTCATGTGCCGACCAGTGATTTTGGGGAACCAGTAGTAAATGCCTGCAAAAACCGCGAACATCGTGCCCGGGGCGACGACGTAGTGGAAGTGACCGATCACGTAGTAAGAGTCGTGCAGGAAGATGTCCGAAGCATTGAAGCCCAGCGGCAAGCCTGTCAGACCACCGATTCCGAACATGGGGAGGAAGGAAAGGGCGAACAACGAGGCCGAATTGAACCGGATGGAGCCACCCCAGAGAGAGATGAACAACGCCGTGAGGATGATCACCGAAGGGATCGAAATCATCATGGTCGTGGTCTGGAAGAAGGTAGCCACCTTCGTGCCCATGCCGGTCAGGTACATGTGGTGAGCCCACACGATGAAGGAGAGGAACCCAATGCTCATGGCCGCATAAACCATGCTCTTGTAACCCCAAAGCGGCTTGCGGATGTTGTTAGACACCACCTCGGCGACGATACCAATGGCCGGCAGAATCAAAACGTAGACCTCGGGGTGGCCCAAGAACCAGAACAAGTGCTGCCAGAGCAGCGGGCTGCCGCCACCGGACACCGGCAGCGGGCTTCCGCTGACCACGAGCCCCTGGGGCAGGAAGAACGAGCTACCGAAGAGGTTGTCCATCAACTGCATCAAACCGGCGGCTTCCAGCGGGGGGAAGGCCAGGAGCAGCAAGAAACCGGTCACAAACTGAGCCCACACGAAAAAGGGCATCCGCATCCAGCTCATGCCGCGGCAACGCAACTGAATGATGGTGGCAATGAAGTTCACCGAGCCCAGCAAGGACGAGGTGATGAGGAGCACCATACCCATCAGCCAGTAGGTCTGACCATCAAAGCGATTGGCCAGATCGGTGACCGAGGCCAACGGGGAGTAGGAGGTCCAACCGGAACGGGCCGCACCACCCGGGGTGAAAAAGCTGGCAAACATCACCACTCCGCCCAGGAAGTAGCAATGAAAGCTGGCCATGTTCAACCGGGGGAAGGCCATGTCGGGCGCACCGATTTGCAGCGGGGTGACGTAATTGCCGAAGGCCCCGAAAAGCACCGGAACGATGGCCAAGAACACCATGATGGTGCCGTGCATGGCGCCGAAGGAATTGTAGAGATCACCGCCGACGATCCCACCCTTGGCCATATCTTCACCCAACACCTTCTCCAAAAGCGGCCCCACCAACGGGACCGGGGCGCCGGGATGAGCCAGTTGGAAGCGCATCACCAGCATCAAAAAGAAGCCAAAAAGCAGGAACAGCAGCGAGGACACTCCGTATTGGATCCCGATGACCTTGTGGTCGGTGCTGAAGATGTACTGGCTGAAGAAACCCGGCTCATGATGCGCGTGACCGTGCGAAGAATCGGTCGCGCTCGTGTGGGCGTGGGAGGCTGTTGATTGCATAGATTGGGATGTCAGGCGCCGTCTCCCGGAAGACGGGGAAGCCGATTGAATACAAACGCTCCGGGGCGTGGTACAGAAATTCTTGAGCGAGGGATAGAAATTGTTGAAACCCCTCGAAGTAATGAGCTCTTCGAAGACACTTCCTTAGTTCGATCCATGACCAGAACGGCCAAGAGGACGGGGAGGTAGAAAATCGAAGCGAAAAACAGTCGACGCGCCGACATGGCGTTCAGGAGGAGGGCAAAGCGAATGGACTGGATCAAGAACAGCCCACCCAACACCAGCGCCACGGAGAGGTAAATCCGTCCACTGATTCCCTGCAGGAAAGGAACGACGCTCACGAAAATCAGGGCAATGGTGTTGCGGATGGCCGACGAGGCCGACCGTCGCCCTTCAGGATCACGACCGGACAACATCCGGAAACCCGCCTGAGCATATTCCTCGCGGTACAACCAAGCGATGGCCATGAAATGAGGCAATTGCCAGAAGAACAGGATGGCAAACAACGACCACCCGCCGGCGCTGAGTTCTCCAGTCGCCGCAGTCCACCCCATCAAGGGAGGCAATGCTCCGGGAACGGCACCGACCCAGGTGTTCAGTTCCGTGGTCTGCTTGAGAGGGGTGTAGACAAACACATAGGTGGCCAAGGTCAGCGCTCCCAGGAAAGCCGTCAGGAGATTCACGCAGAAAACCAGCCACATCAGACCCAAAATGGACACAAAGACACCGAAGGCCAAGACGGTCAGCGGGGTGAGGATGCCAGCCGGTAGGGGGCGAGAGGCGGTGCGACGCATGCGGGCGTCGAGGTCACGCTCCCACCACTGATTCAAGGCTGAGGCACCGGCCGCTAGGAGCGAAGTGCCAAAAATCGCGTGCAGGCAGATCGCCCCATCGGTCGCCTCAGTTGAGGCCAAGGAAAACCCCATCCACGTAGTCAGGACCACCATCAAGGTCAACCGGGCTTTGACCAAGTCGCTGGCCACCCTCACCCAAGCGCGCAGATTTCGCGTGGCGACAGTGGTTTCAATGGGAGCAGCGGCGTTCACAGACGGTGGGTTTATCGGGCGGCGGGCATTTCCGGAAGGGCCGATCCCGGCAAGACAGGGTTTTCTCCAGCAAAACGGCGCTGATGCACTCGCACAGCCCAACAAGACCAGCAACCAACAGCCAGGGTCAACGACCCGACCGCAACATGGGCTGTGGCGATGTCGGCAGCTCGATCAGTGAGGACGGTGAACAATCCCAAAGCAAACTGAACGCCAACAAGACACAACCAAACGATGCCGAGAGTTCGGACAGGGTGGCCTTGAGGCTGGAGCCTTGAGGACCGGAAGGCCATGCAAATGGCCAAGACGGCCAACACCGCATTGATTCGATGCAGCAGGTGCATGTGGATCTGAAGAGCTGTGATGGCGTCAACGCCTTCCCGTCGGCTCGCATAGCGCACCAAGGATTCAGCATCGGTCTTGGGCCACCATTGGCCGTAGGCCAGAGGAAGGTCCGGGATGGCCAAACCGGCATGCTGATGGCGCATCCAAAGACCCAGGATCAACTGCCCGAACACTAAAGCCGTCCCCAAGAACACCCAGTGGGATCCTTGGAGTTCACTGGCGTTGCGAGTCCATCGTGAGAACCAAGCCGAAAGAGACAAGGCGAGGCAGGTTACCAGCGCGAAGAAAACTTGTCCGAGACACCCGTGGATCATTCCAAAAACCGTACCGCCCGTGGTGCCACCGATCACCCAGGAATCCAGCACCACTCGCAGCCCCCCTAGGCTCCCCTGGAGTTGGACCAGCCAAAATGCGGCCCAAGCCAAGCGAACCGACAGTCGGGAAGCCGGAGCGTTTTTCCAGCCGACCGCCGCAGCCGCCAAGACCACACCGCCAATTCCCAACAGAAAATGAGCCTCACCCTTCCAGAGTGGGTTGACCCGCATCAAGATCACTCCAACCAAGACTTCCGCTAGGCCCACCCGCGCCAGGATTTTCCGAGAACCACTCCCCGCAGTCCAGCGAGCCAAGAAAACCACCAAAAGCCCGACTCCTGAGGCCCAAACCCGGTGGGTATGTTCATGGAAGACTCCCCCGGTCATCCACATGGAGATGGGCAATGCGAACATTCCATAACCGAAACTGGTGGGCCAATCGGGAACCGACATCCCGACTCCCTTACTGGTCACCAATCCACCAATGCACACCAAGCCCAAGGTCGCCAAAGCCACCAAGGCGGCGAACCGGAACAGCCAGATGGGCTGGGGAGTGTGAGGCGTGGAATAACTACTGCAAAACGGCCGCGGCGGTTCGCGCCGCGGCCATGGATTCGCTGACC
>CANHYD010000281.1 GCA_947464705.1 Verrucomicrobiota bacterium
CAAGTTCGGACTCCCCATCGTCACCCTCATCGACACCGCCGGGGCTTATCCGGGCATCGGTGCCGAAGAACGCCACATCGCCGAAGCCATCGCTGTGAACCTGCGCGAGATGATGACCTTCGAGGTGCCTATCATCGCCTGCGTCATCGGCGAAGGCGGTTCCGGGGGCGCTTTGGGCATCGGCGTGGCCGACCGGGTGCTGATCTTGGAGAACGCCTATTACTCGGTCATCAGCCCAGAAGGGTGTGCGGCCATCCTGTGGAAGGATCGCACGGCGGCACCGAAGGCAGCGGCGGCGCTCAAAATCACCGCCAATGATCTGAGTTCTCTCGGCTTGGTGGATGAGGTGCTGTCTGAGCCGCTGGGTGGAGCCCACCTCGACCTCGAGGCGACGGCCACGACGCTGCGGCAGGGGCTCTTGCGCCATTTGGCGGAGGTTCAAGCCCAGACGCCGGCCGAACGGTTGAAGTCCCGCTATGCCAAGTTCCGGGCCTTTGGCCACTTCACTGAACCCAACACCGAGGCGGCCTAATGTTGGAGACCCCTCTGGTTTTCAGGCCTCTGCCCAAGGAGCGCATCTGGGGCGGGCGCAAGCTGGAAGAACCGTGGGGTAAGGATCTGCCGGCCGGCGTACCGGTCGGTGAATCCTGGGAGATTTCTGATCGCCCTGAGGGGCAGTCCGTGGTGGCGGAAGGGCCTTTAGCCGGGGCCTCGCTTCGGCATTTGATGGAGCGTCACGGTCGGGAATTGATGGGCCGCCCTGTGGCCCCGGGCGAGCGCTTCCCCTGGCTCGTCAAAATCCTCGATTGCCGCCAAGATCTCTCGCTTCAAGTCCACCCTCCGGCGGCGAAGGCGCTGGCCTTGGACGGAGAGCCCAAAACCGAGATGTGGTATTTCGCGGAGGCGGATCCCGGCGCTCAGATTTATGTGGGCCTTCGCAGTGGTGTGACTCGCGAGGAGTTTGTCCGCCGGTTAGACGACGGTTCTGTCGCCGAGTGCTTCCACCGCCATCCCGTCCGAGCTGGCGATGCCATGTTTCTGCCCAGCGGGCGTGCGCATGCCCTAGGGGCTGGCAACCTGGTTTTCGAGATCCAGCAGAATTCCGACACCACTTACCGCGTGTTTGATTGGAATCGTATCGGTCTGGACGGCAAACCGCGGGCGTTGCACCGAGAGCCAGCTCTGGAATCCATCGACTTTTCCGACACCCATTCGGAGCTCATCCCCGAGTTCTGGTCGACGGTGGCGCCGGGAGTGGCTGTTCGACCGCTGGTGCGCCACCCGTTGTTCTCGGTCGATCTGATGAGTCTGAAATCCGGGGCGATCCGGGGCTTGGGTCGGGGAAATGGTCCGTGCGTCCTGGGTGGGGTCTCGGGTACCACCCAAGTGAGGGTGGGAGAGTTCCGACGCGCTTTGCGACCCGGAGAGTTTCTCCTGATTCCCGCAATCGTCGTTCCGCAGACGACGATTGAAGCAATCAGCGCTTCAAAAATTCTGACGGTTGCCGATAGCCAGTAAATGATTCCCGGGACATCCGGTTCGTCAGGAACTCCGCCTCATCCGGCGGATCCTGATGAAAGCCTTGAGGCCATTGAGAACGACCTGCTGCGGGTTCTGGTCAGTGACCCATGGTTTCGTTGGGCTGCTGTGGCGGTGGCCACGCTCGTGGGATCGGTCTTGCTGGCGGTCGTCCCTCTGTTTGTGGTCTCCACCCCGGAGATCCACCCGCCGGAACGAGTCAGCCTGCTCGATAAGTTTCAAGCTCGGGCGTTGATCCGAACTGCGCGGGCGAGTGGGCTTGCAGGCAAGCTCTCCGAGTCTGTCACGGCCTGGAAGACTGCCTTGGCCAACGACCCTGCCAGCTTGGAGGCACGCCAGGGGGCGCTGGAGATGCTTTCTGGAGCCCAAAAGTGGACTCAAGATGACGTGCGCTTCGGATACGCCTGCGGCGTGGAGTTGCTGAAACGATCGGCGACCAATTCGCTCGATGCCCTGCGGTTTGCCCGCTTTCTGGACCACGTGGGCCACTACAATGCCACCGTGGCACTCCTGCGAGATCTGGCCACCAGCGATACCGGCGAATTGGCCGGATGGTTTGCTCGCTCGTTGTTCTTGGCGCGGCGCATGGACCGCTTTGAGGAGCTTTGGCATCGGCAGAAGCAAACCCTGGCGGTCACGGCTCCCATGACCCTCATTGGTCCGGCTTGGGAGGCCGGTTGGGGCCCCATCACCGGGATGGCAGTCGCCCGCGATCGGTTGCTGGCCGCAGAGAAAGATCCACTGCGTCATGCGGAGGCCTCGCAGTTGTTGCTCATGGTGTTTGAGCAACTGGGGGAGGCCGCTGGCTATGAGCAAACCCTCACTCGTCGGATGGAGCGGCATGAAGAATCCCTGGCCGATCATCTGGGGCTTTGGCGCCTGCTGGCGCGCACCGGGCGCTCGCCCGAGGTGATGAATCGGCTCAAGTCGTTCCAGCGGGCTCCGGCCAGCCCTGGGGAGGCTGCCGGATTGATGGAGGCTTTTCAGGCCTTCGGCCTCGCGGATCGCGCTGTTGAATTGGGTCTGGAACAAGTGACGGTGTTTCCCTATGCCCCGGACCTGTGGTTGGCGACGGCGGAACTGCTCCTGCAACGTCAGGATTGGAATCGCTTGCGAAAGACAGCCATCGCCATGCGGGGTGAAAGTTCTCTGGCCGGGCGGATGAGCGCCTACAGTTGGTATCTGGATGGTCAGATCGATTTGAGTCTAAGGCGGGATCTGGATGCCGCGGCCGATTTTGCGCGGATTGCAGAATGCCCGACTCCGGAGGCCGTGCTGGTGGCGCGGATGGTCGCGGGTCTGCGCCGGGTTAACCGTTTTCAGGAAGCCACGACCTTGTTGCGCCGGGTGGAAAAAGACTTCCTCAAAGATCCCACCTTCTGGTTCGAACTGGCCAGCGTCGCTGCCGAGACCCAAGACATGGACACGCTGGCGGATGCGATCTCTCGCTCCTACCAGTTGGAACCGGCCAACCCGGTGTACCGACACAATCATGCCGCCGTGATGATCGCTCTCGGCCGAGAGCCCGCTGAGACGGCTCGGTTGACTCTCGAGTTGCTCAACCGGTCACCCGAGTCGGTCGCCTGTCAGATCAACCACGCGCTAGCTCTGGTCAATCACCGCCGCTTCTCCGATGCCCAGAGCTTGCTGGCGCGGATTTCGTGGGTGGGGCGGACTTCCGCTGAAGAGACCCAAATCCACTACGCCTGGATGCTGATCGATGAGGCGCAGCAACGGGGGGATTCGGCCCGCACTCATGCCCGCGCGGCCCGAGAATCAGACCTTCTGCCCCCGCAGCGGCAAAAACGGGCGATCGTTCTGAGTGGCGGTGATTCTCTGAAAAAGTCCGGCTGATTGGGTTGCGCGGCGCGGCATCGCGTCCACCGTCTTCCGCGCATGAGCATTGCCACCCGTACCGGTGATTCCGGAACCACCGGTTTGATGTACAACCGCCGGGTTTCTAAGGCCCATCCGCGGGTGGAGGCCTACGGGTCGGTGGATGAGTTGAATGCCGCCATCGGAATGGCCCGCGCCACCGCCACCGACGCCTTCATCCAGAACAACCTGTTGGTCATCCAGAAAGATCTGGTGATCTTGATGGGTGAACTGGCGACGGCCCGAGAAGACACGCAGCGCTACCTGGCCGACGGGTTCCAAGCGGTGACTCCGGCCCTGACCTCCAAGCTGGATGTGCTGGTGGCTCAGATTGAGTCCCAGAGCATTACCTTCAAAGGGTGGGCTACGCCAGGGATGACCCTCCATTCCGCGGCGCTGGACGTGGCCCGGACCACTTGCCGCCGAGCCGAACGACGAGTCTTCGTGCTGCGCGATTCCGGCG
>CANHYD010000282.1 GCA_947464705.1 Verrucomicrobiota bacterium
AATGAAGGGGAAATCGAGCTGCTCGTCGGTCGCGTTGAGGCTCATGAAGAGCTCGAACACGAGGTCCAGCACCTTCTTCGGGTTGGCGTTGTCGCGGTCGATCTTGTTGATGACCACGATGGGCTTGGCTCCGGCCTCGAGTGCTTTGCGCAGCACGAAGCGAGTCTGAGCTTGCGGACCTTCCGCCGAATCCACGACCAACAGCACGCCGTCGATCATGTTCATGATGCGCTCGACCTCACCGCCGAAGTCGGCGTGTCCCGGAGTATCCACAATGTTAATGTGGGAGTCCTTGTACTTGAAGGCGGCGTTCTTGGCGCGGATCGTGATGCCCTTCTCCTTTTCCAGGTCCATGGAATCCATCAAGCGCTCGACCTGGGTCTCAGCCTGGTTGGCGCGGAAGGTTCCGGATTGCTTCAGAAGGCAGTCGACGAGGGTGGTCTTGCCGTGGTCGACGTGGGCGATGATCGCGATATTTCGGATGTGCTGCATAATGGCCGTTTCCCTCCAGTAGGGCCTGTCAGAATGCCGGCCGGGGGATAAACGTCAAGGTGCAGGAATACTCACCGAGCGTTCGGGCCGGTGACAATCCGATGACGGAGTGCGGTATTGCGCCTCCGATCGGGTGGTTTTGAATAGGGGGGCGGTGCCTGGCACCCCGTCTTCAGCTATTGTCGCCGTCGAGCAGGCCGCCCAAGCCGCCGAGAATGGAGCCTTCCTCGCGGCGGCTTCCACCCGCAGCAGGTGAGGCGGCGATGATCCGGTTGGCCAAGCGGCTCAGGGGCAGCGACTGGATCCAGATCTTGCCCGGACCCCGCAGTGTGGCGAAGAACAAGCCTTCGCCGCCGAAGAGCGCCGTCTTGACCTTGCCCACGTACTGGATGTCGAAGGCGACCGAGTTCTGGTAAGCCACCACGCATCCGGTGTCCACCCGAAGGGTTTCGCCCGGGGCCAAGACCTTTTCCATCAACGTGCCACCCGCGTGGACGAAGGCCCATCCATCGCCCTGGAGGCGTTGCATGATGAATCCCTCGCCGCCGAAGAGGCCCGCTCCGAGCTTGCGTTGCAGGGCGATGCCCACGCTCACACCCTTGGCGGCGCACAGGAATGAGTCCTTTTGGCAGATGAGTTCGCCACCGAGTTGGGCCAGGTTCACCGCGACGATTTTCCCGGGATAGGGCGCTCCGAAGCCCACGCGGGACTTCCGCGGCGAGCGGTTCTGGAAAACCGTCATGAAGAGCGACTCACCGGTGAGGAGCCGCTTGCCAGCACCCAGGAGCGCTCCCATGAAGCCGCTCTGCTGTTGGGAACCATCGCCGAAGATGGTCTCCATCTCGATGCCCTCTTCCATGAACATCATGCCGCCGGCTTCGGCCACCACGGCTTCCATGGGGTCGAGCAGTACCTCGACATATTGAAGGTCATCTCCGCGGATCTCGTACTCGATTTCGTGCATCATGGCTTTGGATGGAGGGTAGGGTTGCCGCCCTCAAGAGCACCACCAAAACGCCAGTCGCCTTCGGGGTCAAGTGGAGGACCGAGTCTGGATTCCAACAACCTGCGGTGCAGGGTGGCCCGTGCTGCCAGGAATCCACGGTCGGGATTTGCTGTCCGGCGATGGACTGGGCATCCTCGGAGCCCATGAAGTATCGTCGTTTCGGCCGGACTGGAATCCAGATGCCTGTCTTTTCCTGCGGCGGCATGCGCTACCAGCAATCTTGGTCGGACATCCCCTGGGATCAGGTGCCCGCTGCGGGACAGGCCAACTTGGAAGCGACCATCGCTCGCTCGATGGAACTGGGCATTCACCATATCGAGACGGCCCGGGGCTATGGTTCCTCGGAGATGCAGTTGGGGCCCGTGCTGGCGCGGTATCCGCGCGAGTCGATGATCCTTCAGACCAAGGTGATGCCCAAGCCGACAGCCCGGGAGTTCTTGGAGACCTTCGAGACTTCCATGGCTTACCTGAAGCAGGACTACGTGGACTTGCTGTCCATCCATGGCATCAACAACCGCCAACACCTCGACGAGACGCTCCGCAAGGGCGGATGCCTCGAGGTTTGCCGGAAGCTCCAGCGCGAGGGGCGCGTGCGTCATGTGGGCTTCAGCACCCACGCCACGCCGGATGTGATTTCCGAAGCGATCCGCAGCGATGAGTTCGATTACGTCAACTTGCACTGGTACTTCGTGAACGACCTCAACCGCGTCTGCGTGGCCGAGGCGGCCCAGCGCGACATGGGGGTCTTCATCATCAGCCCGAACGACAAGGGCGGGAAACTCTACCTCGAGTTGCCCAAGATGCGTTCGTTGTGTGCGCCATTGACGCCCATGCAGTTCAACGACCTCTACTGCCTGGCCCGCCCGGAGGTGCACACGCTGTCCCTCGGCGCGGCCAAACCGTCAGATTTTGACGAGCACATTGCTGGCCTTGAACACTACGAACAGGCCGCCCAGGTGGTCGAGCCCATCGACCGTCGCTTGCGTGAGGAAATGGAGCGGGTGCTGGGGGCGGAGTGGTGCCGCCGCTGGTGGGCCGGGCTTCCGGAATTCGTCGAGGTGCCGGGCGAGGTGAACCTGGTGGAAATCCTGCGCATCTGGACTTATGCCAAGCCTCTGGAGCTGACCGAGTGGGCGAAATTCCGCTACAACATGCTGGGCAACGCCGATCATTGGTTCCCCGGCGAGCACGTCGAGAAGCTCGACTGGTCACGGCTCAACGAAGTGATTCGACGCAGCCCGTTCGCCGCTGGATTGGCCGCAATTCTGCAGGAAGCTCACACGATGTTCCACGACGCACCGGTCAAGCGCCTCAGCCAGAGCTGAGGGGCGATCCATTGTGCCCCACCCATTTGGCTTGCGTCACTCGTAGCGCAGCGAGTCGATGGGGTCGAGGTGGGCGGCCTTCCAGGCGGGGTAGGTGCCGAAGAGGATCCCAACGGCCGAGCAGATCGCCAGGCCGATGCCCACCCAGTCCCACGGAATGACTGGCGGGGCCTTCACCACGAAGGAGAGCAGATTGCCGAAGAGGATTCCGCCGACGACTCCCAGGGCGCCGCCCACCTCGCTCAGCAACACCGCCTCCGCAATGAACTGCAGCATCACGCTGCGCTTGCGGGCTCCGATGGCCCGGCGGATGCCGATCTCGCGGGTCCGCTCGGTGACGCTGACCAGCATGATGTTCATGATGCCGATGCCCGCGGCGATCAGGGCGATGCTACTGATGGCCGCCACGCCGAGGCGGATGGCGGAGGTCAGGCTGCGGAACTGGCCCACGGCCGACTCGTTGGAGACGATTTCGAAATCGTCGTCGTCGCCCGGAGGCACCCGTCTCATTGCCCGCATGACCCCGCGGGCCTGCTCGACCATCTCGCCGTAGGTGTCGCGGTTCGGTGCCTGAACTTGGAGGCGGACCGACAGGTTCTCGCCATAGAGCCGGCGGGCGGTACCCAGCGGCACGGCGATGAAGTTGTCGCGGCTCTGCCCGAACAGGGCCCCGCGCTGGGCCAGTACGCCGACCACCTTGTAGCCGATGCCCTGGAATTTAATCGTCTCGCCCAGCGGAGAGCCCCGCGGGAAGAGCTTGGCGGCCAGGTCGAATCCGAGGGCGCAGACGAGCCGGCCGCTGTCGTCGTCGGCGGCGCTGAATCCTCGACCCTCGCTGAGGGTCAGGTTCTGGGTGGTGAAGGCCTCCGGCGTCATTCCGATGCCGGGGATGTTCGGGTTGGTCCGGGCGTACTTCGAGGAAGCCTCACCCGAACCGAAATCAGCGCTGGCCGAGACCGCTTGGGCGAGCGTGACGCGTTGCTCAAGCCGCCCCAGGTCCTCCATGCGGAAGCGTCGCCGCCGGAGGTATTTCT
>CANHYD010000283.1 GCA_947464705.1 Verrucomicrobiota bacterium
CAGCAGTTCTCCACCCTCTTCGGGCCGACGATGATGTACTTGCTCATCCTCTTCGGTCTGTCGATTTTCGGAGCTCTGCCTTACATCGGAGTGCTTTTTAGCCTGTGTAGTTTTGTCATTGGAGCGCCGCTCATGGCCGGTCTCTATGTGGTTTATCTAAGGGTTATCCGTGGAGAGACGCCTCCTTTGGGATCCCTGTTCGATGGGTTCCGGAGGATGTTTGGTCATTTGTTCCTGGGACAGTGGGTGCAGGTAATTTTGGTGTCGTTGCCCCTGTTGGCGGGACTTATCGTCCTGTTCTTCAGTTTGGGACTGACTGTCATCATGGGCTTGGCGAAGGGTTCGGCCAGTTGGCCGGCTTTTGCAGTGTTGGCACCGGGGCTGGGGCTGATTCTACTCGGTCTTCCGGTCACCGTTTTCCTGACGGTCAATTGGATGTTCTCGTTGCCCTTAATCTTGGATCAACGCGTGGGCTTCTGGACGGCCATGAAGCGGAGTTGGCGGCAGGTGCGACGCCACTGGTGGTCGTGCCTGGCTCTGTCGGTGGTGATAGCGATTTTAAACTTCTTTGGCATGTTGTGTTGTCTGGTGGGATTGCTGGTGACGGTGCCCATCTCAATCTTGGCGACGATGTATGCCTATGAGACGGTCATTCATGGCCGAAAAGCTTCGTAATCAATCGATGGGTTGGACGGCTTTGGCCATCAATCTGGGAGCCACGCCGGGGTTGGGTTCTTTTGTGGCCGGTCATCGGGTGGTGGGCATGTTTCAAATGGGTTTAGCGGTTTCAGGCTTCATTGCGATCTTGGCCTGGTTTTGGGAGTTGGTCCGAGGGGCTTGGGACAGCGTTCAGGCAGGCGACGCTGTCGTTTGGCCACCAGCGCGAGGACTTATCTTGGGCGGGGCCTTGTTTGGGGCGGCCTGGCTTTGGTCGCTGGTGACCTCCCTGCAAATCCTTCGAGATCTCCGAAAAGCCACGCCGCCGATTTTGCCCGAATCGTCGGGCCGATGAGCCCGTGAGGTCTGCTCGGGATCCTCGAGATTTGTGCTGCGGTTGTCGTCGGTGGTTATCACTCATGGCTGTGACGCGTGGCTTGCGAGGGTAGGGGATTGACGTTTCCATCCAATGAACGCCCCCCAAGTCATGAACACCTTTGCCCGACCGTTGTTCGCCCTGCTTCTGTGTCTGGGATTTTTGCCAAATAGTTTAGCGGTTCCTATCCGTTGGACCCTGCAGACCCGCGACCCCCAGACGGGCAAAATCGTCATCGCCCACGAGCAGGTGGATTCGTCGCGCATCGGCGTGGTAGCGGTAGACATCTGGAACTACCACTGGTGCAAGACGGCCACCCTGCGTGTGGATGCCTTCGTGCCGCGCATCAACAAGGCACTGGCGGCGGCCCGCGACTTGGGTATGCCCGTTTTCTTGTGCCCGAGCGATGTGGTGGACAATTACGTCGGATATCCCCAGCGGGAGCGTGTGTTCAATTTGCCGAAGGTGACGGTGCCGGCCGCGGTGAACGTCACCTGCCCGCCGGTGCCCGACGCCGGGGGATGCGCCTGTGGAGCGGAACGCTGCGGCGGTAATTACGGCTGGGACGGGATGCACCCGAATCTGGTGATCGGCCCCAACGACTGGATGCCCGACACGCAGGCCGAGGTGTACGCGCTCTGCCAGAAGTATGGCCTGACGCACCTCATTTACGTGGGTTTTCACACACAGGTGTGTTTGTTGGGCAAGCCCATGGGGCTGCGCGCCATGAAGTCGGCCGGCCTCCAGTGCATGCTGGCCCGTGACATGACCGATGCGCATCCGGGTTATGATCCCGCCCGCGATTTCACGCCGGACCTCAACACGGAGCAGGTCGTAGCCCATTTCGAGAAGCACCTCGCACCGACGATCCACTTCCAGGAAGAACTCGCGCGCCTCGGCCGCTGGCGCAAAGACTGGGTGGTGGATCCGGTGCGGATCACACCGTGGGGTACCCGAGCGCGACCCCATCTCTTCGAGAAGCCCATCACCGTGACCCTGTCGGCACCGCTGCAACCGGGGGCGGAGATTCGCTACACGCTCGACGGATCAGCCCCCACGGAAAAGTCCCGGAAGTATTCCCGACCGTTCACGGTTTCCGAGACCACCCAGTTGCGGGCAAGCGCTTTCCGGAAGGGCCGGGCCGTCTGCCTTGAATCCGAGGGTTCCTTTGCCAAGAACGGGCCCATGCCACCGCGGCCCGATGTGCCGCTCTCGGTCCTCAAGCCCACCCGCAGCGTGGGTTTCGGACACACCTACGGGGGTGAGGTTCGCTACTCGGGCAACACCCGATCACCCCAAACCGACCGGGCCAACTTGGGTGGGCCGCTGCGGATCAACCGCACCACCTACGCCCGGGGCCTCGGTGTGCATGCGCCGTGCGAAGTGGTTTATGAACTGAAGCCCGAGTTCCGGCGTTTCGTGGCGCTGGCCGGGGCCGACGAAAACCTCATCGAGGTGAGCAATGGGTCCAATTTGGCCCAGTTTCCGAGCGTGGTGTTCAAGGTGCTGATTGATGGCAATGAAGCCGCTGTCAGTCCGGTGATGCGGGTGAAGACCGACGCCTGGCGCTTTGATGTGCCCATCCCGGCCGGGTCCCGCCGCCTCAGTCTGGTGGCCATGGATGCCGGCGATGGATCCCGCGAAGACTTCGCCGACTGGGCCGAGGCGGGATTCGTGGTGAGTCAGTGAGTCGGTCCGTGGGGGGGGTATCGAATCGGCTCAGGCGCGACGCCCAACCGGGCTCACCGATGCAGGCTGGCGGCGCCCTCGGTCAGTGCTCCGGATTCCAGCCGTAGGATACGGTGGGCGATGTGAAGGGTCTCGGGGCGGTGGGCCACCATCAGCGTGGTGCGACCGCGAGTGAGTCGCTGGACCGCAGCTAGAACGGCCGCTTCGCTCTCGCCATCCAGCGCACTGGTGGGTTCATCGAGCAGGAGTACCGGGGCGTCTTTGAGGAAGGCGCGGGCCAGGTGGATCCGCTGCTTTTCACCAACGCTCAACCGGGCGGCTCCATCGCCCACGCGGGTGTCATAACCCTGCGGCAATCGCAGAATGAATTCGTGAGCGTGGGCCTCTTGGGCTGCCGCCTCAATCTCGGCGCGAGTCGCCGCCTCGCGTCCAAAGCCGATGTTCTCGGCGATCGTGGCCGACAGAAGCAGGGGTTCTTGCAACACCCAGGACACCTGCCGGCGGAGGCTCTGCCGATCCAGGCTTTTGAGGTCGAGGCCGCACCAGCGGATCTGGCCCGCGGCGGGTTCTAGGAATCGGGGAATTAGCTGCAGCAGTGTGGTCTTGCCCGCACCGCTGGGTCCGACGATGGCGACGATCTCCCCGGGCTTCAGGCGGAGGTCTAGGCCGCGCAGCACTGGTCGGTCGGAATCGTAGGCGAATCCCACTCCGGAGAACTCCAAATCGACTCCGTGGGCGGGGCGGGGCGTCGGCGTGGTGCCGTTGGCGGAGTGGTCGGGCGTGTTGAGCCATTCGAGCACCCGCTGGGCGCTGGCCTGGGCCGTGGAAATGGTGCCGCCCAAGTGCGACAACTGGTTCAAGGGCTCATAGAGCTGCGCCAGATACGCCAAGAACACCAGCAACTGACCCAGTGTGAGTCGTCCGGCCGCGACCTCTCCGGATCCAAGCGCGACAATCCCGGCGGTGCCGGCGGCGAGGATGGCGGCCACTGCGGCGAGGTACACAACCTCGGAACGATGTTGGTGTCGGCGACCTTGGAAGGCTTCTGCGGCCTGTTGGTCGAAGGCGGCCGTCAGCGTGGATTCTCGCGTGAAGGCCTGGATGAGGGACAGGTTCGCCACCCCTTGTTGAAC
>CANHYD010000284.1 GCA_947464705.1 Verrucomicrobiota bacterium
CACCGAAGATCGTGCGACATCGGCGGTGATCCACTTCCCCTCGGCATCCGGAAACGAGAATAAATCCCTCGGCCCTTGCGGCCCCGCTGTGAGGTTTTGCCATCGACCTTTTTGGCGCTGGTACCAAGTACCTTGACCATAGGCGCGAACCGATCCATCCGGACCGGCAACGATGAGCGAAACCGGCCCTTGGGGCGCGCCCGGATCAGAGGTGAAGTACTTCGACAACTCTTGGCGAAAGGCCTGCGGTGCCGGAGGCGGAACCTCCTTGACCGAGGCACACATCACCGCGGCGCAACAAATCCACCCCAAGACCAACGCGAGTAACTTCATTGAGAGAACCGGATGGACGCGCGGGAGGACCGGTCCATTCGATTCTCAACGAACCGACCGCACCGCTTCCGCCAACTCCCGGACAAATCCGCTCACGCGCTCTACCAAGTCCGCCGATTTTCCATGCTCGGCAATCCGGTTGACGATGGCGCTGCCCACGACGATGGCCTCGGCATGCTGGGCCACCTGGCGGGCCTGCTCGGCATTGGAGATGCCGAAGCCGACCGCGATGGGCAACGGCGAGTGGGCGCGGATCTTGTCAGTCATCAGGGCGATCGTGTCGCTCACCTGACTTTGCATCCCGGTCACGCCTTCGCGGCTGACGTAATAAATGAACCCACGCGCCCGGGGTGCGATCAATGCGATGCGAGCATCGGGTGTCGTGGGAGCAATCAGGTACACCGGGCAGAGCCCCGCCGCAGCCATGAGCGTCTCATAGCTTTCGGATTCTTCAGGCGGCAGGTCCAACACCAGCAACCCATCCACCCCCGCCGCAGCCGCGTCCCGGATGAACCGCTCCACTCCGACGCGATGCAGCAGGTTGAAATAGATGTAGAGGACGATGGGAATCTGGGACTCCTTGCGGATCTCAGTGATGGTCGCCAGCACCTTGGGCGGAGTAGTGCCACTTTCCAACCCCCGCTGGGCCGCCAACTGGTTGACGATGCCGTCAGCCAAGGGATCGCTGAAGGGGACTCCCAATTCCAACACGTCGACTCCGGCGGCATCAAAGCCCAAGGCCAAACGACGCGTGGCCTCGAGGTTCGGATCCCCAGCCCCGATGTAGACCACCAACCCCCGTTGACCCGCCGCCTTGAGGGCGGTGAAGCGTTGCTCGATGCGGTTCATAGGCAAGACGTTGGGACGGGGCCGGGAGGCGAGGCAAGGTGAACTTGCCCCACTCTCAATGGCAACCCGCCCCGCCTCAGCGCACCAGCACACGGAAGAACCGGGCATTGCCCGACACGGGCACGGCCACCCGGAGCGTGGAGGGCCTCGAGATGGCGGGAATATCTTCGAAGGTGTTCCAGGCACCGCTGGCCAGGTCGTCGCACACTAGAACCCGATGCGGGCGTCCGGCCTCGACGTTGAACGTCAGCACCAAGCCCGTCGCCGAGGTTTCCACCGCCAGGACGGGGCCTGCCGAAGCACCGCCCACCCGAACCCGCACTTCATCCCGGGCCGACAGGAGCCCGTCTTGGATTTGAAACCCAATCACGTAGTCGCCCGGCTGGTCGAAGGTCGCGGCGGTCCGGGAGGCCTTGGCATCGGCAAAAGTCACCGGAGCCGGGCCGCTGATCCCGCTCCATTCGAACCCAGGAACTCCCGGGGGCAATGGCAGTCCGTCGTCACGGAACACCGCATCCAGCAGCAGGGTGCCCGGAGCCGCCAACTGACGGTCAGCTCCCAAATCCACCGTGGGCGCCTGGTTGGAGGGCAAGACCGTTGCCACGAGCGACAGGTCAAAGCTCAGGTCGCTGGAGGAGCCCGAGTTTTGGTGCACCTCCACGGCCAACGTGTTCTCCCCGGTCTTCAATGCGCCTGGATCGAGACGGTACTCGAAGTAGGTGGTCTCGTCGGCGCCACCGATGGCGCTACCGGCGAGCGTCGTTGCGGACACATCCCCCTCAGGCAGGTTGTCCTTGGCCACTTGAATGCCATTGAGCCAAACCACCACGCCATCGTCGCGGAGCACTTTGCCCAGCAGGGCGATGACCGAAGCCGGATCCGGTACGTTGAACTTCAGGCGGAAGTACGTGGTGATGTGCTTGGCGCTGCTATTCGACCCGAAGCCGACCGTTGTCGCCTGATTGGGATCGCCGTAGCCGAAGACGCCCTTGCCCGATTTCCAGGCACTGTCGTCGTAACCCGCCGCGCGCCAAGCCGCCGCGAGGTCCACGCCGGTATCGAGATAGCGCCAGGTCGAGCCCGCCGGAATCCAAGTGATCTCGCCTCCGGACCGAAGCGCGGTGAGCACCACCTCATCGGCCGAAGACAACGCACCATCCGATACGGTCAACCGTAGTCTGTAGGTGCCCTGCCCCGGCAATCGCACCGAGGTGGTCCGCTGATTCGGAGTCTCGATCACCACCGGACCCGGCCCGCCCACCTGGGCCCAGAGGTAGGTCAGACCACCGCTGGGCTTGCCGTCGTCCAAGCCTGAACCCTCCAAAAAAACGGATTGGGGAAACTGCGTCACCGCCGGAAATTCCTGATCGGGTCCGGCGTCGGCCCGCGGCGGCCGATTGCTGTCGGCCGTGAGCCCGGGCAGCGGTGCGCCCGGGCTGGGCACCCATTGCGCCGGGTCATCCCCCGGGCCGGCCGGGAGACGGCGCTCCAGAGAATGCCCCTGACCGGCCGCAGCTGCTGGCCATGGAGAATTGGGACCATAGCGTACCGTATCCACCGTCAGGTAAGGCACCCGAACCCGAACCTGCCCGAGTTGATTGGTCTCTAAGTCCGGCGCATCCGGTCGCAGAAGTTCGATGCGTTCTCCCAGGTCCTGGAGGCTTCCGGCCCAGGGGCCCAGCACCGGCACGCTCAGAGGAATTCCATGGCGTTGGCGGAACCAGATCGGATCACCGGCCGAAACCACCAGCAGACCTCCCGCCGGAATAACCACCCCTTTGGGAAACTGGAAATCCACCCCCGCCAGCCGCCAGGTGTTGGTGGGATTCTGAGGATCGAAGAGAAGCACCGATTCGGCCGTGAGATTCTGCAGTTCGATGAACTCCACCGAACCACCGGCCGGCTGATAATCGATCTCGCTCAAAATCACCGGACCCACGGCCGGACTTCCATTGACCGTTCCAAGGCTCAGCGTGCTTTGCCGGAGCCATTGCAATTGTCCCACCGAGTTGGTGAAGCGGCCGAGGCTGACTCCATTGGGAGTAGCACCAAAAGCCACCCCGTCACTAAAGCCCGTCAAGTTGCCGGCAGTATCCGCTGAATGAAGCCACACCGAGTCGCCATGGGAATCGAGCCGGAAGGCCTTGGCCCCCAGAGTGGACGCATTGAATTGCGTCTCATCCACCACCCAATACCCACCGGCCGGAATTCGGGTGCCATCGGCGATCCGAAACTTCCGAGGCTCATCGCGGTCGTCGGAGAGAAACCACCCTCCCACGTCGACCGTGGCGTTGCCGGGATTGAACAATTCCACCGCATCCCTTTGAGGCAGATCGGTATGGGCCAGAATCTCGCTGAGCTGGACCACCGGTACCGAGAGCACCGGATCCTCGGCCCCTGGAGATCCGCCCATCCGAGCGCTGGTGCGCCACGCCGACGCCGCGCTCGAAGACGGGTCATTGGGCGAGATCGGAACCAGCGAGAAGCCTCGCCCATCGGCCGACGAGGGCCAGGGCGACTCGACGCCATAAGTCACCTCGGCCAAGGGGGCTCCCGTGGCATGGACCAGTGCCAACCGCTCCCCACCATTGGACAAGCGACCCTGGTAAACACCGGATACGGCCACGCCCGGATACCTGCGGGCAAAGGCCTCGGCATCGGACACCAGGAC
>CANHYD010000285.1 GCA_947464705.1 Verrucomicrobiota bacterium
AGCGACGTGGCCACTCCATCGGGCAAGGGGATGTGCATCCGCAGGACGGCCGGGGCCACCGGAGGAGCCAGGAACTCCTGCAGTACCTGTCCCCCCAGCAGACGCTCCAGCCGAGCCGGATCCGGGGGCGGCACGGATTCGTCGCCATAAATTCTGGAGGGCAACGTACCGCGGGCATCGAACACGGTGATTCGTTGCACATGGGCCAACTGCGGCAACGTGGCCACCTCAACGGCGGCCAAAAGGGGGTCATCCACCCCCTCGGCACGCAGGGCTGCGAAGCGTCCCTGGAACAGAGAGGCCACGCCCCGTGCTTCACGCTCCGCCAAGCCTGTTCGGAGTTCGCGACGCAACTGGAGCCGGGTTCCCAAGACTGTGGCCACCAACACCGCCAGGGCTGCGGCGACGGCGGCGAGGGTGGGCCCCTGTTTCCAGACCCAGTGTCCGCTGGAATTCAGAATTCCCATTCCAATCCCCCGGTCGCGGTGTGGGAAGAATACGTGAAGAGCGGCACGTTGGAATTCTGCCGCTCAAGCAAGTACTCGGCAAACACCGTCGCGTGCCGGCCGACCTTGCGGAACAGCCGGGCGTTGGCATCGACATCCTGCATGTGGCGGTAGGTGAAGAGGTCTTCGGGTGCTGGCGAGATGAACTGCCGCTGATAATCCCATTGGCTCCAGCGTGCTCCGACCAGAGCCCCCCAACGAGCTCCTTCCCAACGCAAGGTTCCCGCCACTCCCCACCGGTTGAAATCATAGAACCCGACGGCCTGATCGCGGTTGATCATCTGGAAGAGGCGAATCGTGGAACGAATTTTGGGTTTGTCCGACCACTGATGCTTCCAGGCCAGATCGGCATTGAGTTGGGTGAAGCGGGCGACTGTGTCCGGCTCCGGGATGCCCAGGAGATTGGAACTGGGCCGGGAATCGTAGGGCCGGTTCTCGGTGCGGAGGGTGGCTTCCAGGGCTGAACTCTCGGCGTAATCCCAAGCTAGAACCATGCGAGGACCCATCTGCCAGAAGCCATCCAGCGGAGCATTGAAGTTCTGACGCTGCCAACTGTACCCGATCTCCCATCGAAATCCGCGGCCGCGGGACCATCGAAGCGAGGGATGGGCGGTCAGGGAATGGACCTTGGTCTGCACCGCGCCGAGACCATCGGCCAATGTCGAGGCATCGAAGACTTGGTTGGCGTAGAGATACTGACCAATGAGGCCCGGGCTCCATCCGGAGGAACCCTGGTAACGGTACTCCCCGTAGGCCGAGAGCCAGGCATCCCCCTCGACAGGCTGATCGGTCAGGCCGGAGTCCACCGTCTTCAAATACCGTCGTTCTTCAGCGCCTACAAAGAGCGTCCAACGGTGGGCATCGATGGGCATGCGGATGAGGAACGCTTCGAAGCCATAGCCGGCGAACGGGGTCTCTTGGGCGTTGGTGCCCGAGAGGAGGGCATTGTCGCGCCAGCCCGCCGAACTGCGCAAACTCACGGTGGTGGTCCACACCGGAATCTCCCATTCCCCGTCGGGGTCGCGCGGATGCATGGGCCCCAATACTTGCTGACCGGCTTGGAGGCCGCTCGCCCAGCCAACAAGCATTATCAGCCCGAAGACGATCTGGCACATCCTCCGCACGGAAAATGGGATGCGGGTCCAGCGACGATCGGGGACGGCCATGGAAGGACTGAAGAACAACGACTCTGGGTGCAAAGTTGGCCGACACAAAAGCGGCAGGCGAGCCGCAATCAGCGATTCGCCTGCCGTACCTTCAGCTTCAAGAGGGTTCAACCAAGGCGGTCAGCACCTGCGGTGGGGTTCAGCCGCGGGGACGACCCGGACCCTTGCCACCGCCCGAACCGCCGCCACCCGAGGGCTTATTCTCGCGGACCGAGACACCGAGGTCTTTCAATTGATCGCGGATTTCGGTGCGCACCTGCTGGGTATCGGTCAAGAACTTGTCGCGATTGGCCTTGAGCTGCTCGCGGATGGCATTGCGCTGCTCGTCGGTGACCGTGCCCAAGGTCTTGGCCAGATCCCGCTGAGCATCAATGAAGGTCTTGGATTGCTCGCGGTACTTGGTGATCTGGTCTTGGAGTGCCTGAGGCAACGTGGTGAACACCTTCTCGGGCACACCGATCCGGGGCACTTCGATGCCCGGACCACGGCCGCCGCGACCGCCACGGCCACCCTCCGGCTTTTCCTGCTTTTCCTGCTTTTCCGGCTTCTCAGCGGGCTGGGTCGGAGGGGCGGACTGAGCGAAGGAGCTCAGGGTCGTGACCGTGGCCAGCAAGGCGGCCAGCAGGAAGGACTTCTTGGAGTTCATATTTGTGGTGATGTTGTTGTGGATTGGGACTTTGTTGATTGGAACTTTATTGATTAGGGCTTGGGTTCTCTTTCCAGAGGCTTTTTCAGAAGGTCTTTTTAGAGGCTGGGGCCCCGCTTTTCCTGAGGACCTCTTCGCAAAGGCCGTGCCAAGGCCTCATTCGCTTGAAAACCCGGTCATCGAGGTTCGTTTCCTGTGGTTTTGCAGGTGTTACACGCTGCTACTCCCAACCAACTGGATCCATTTGGGGAATATTCCCCAAGTAGTCGGAAGACCAGATGGGGACGAACACCCACTCTCCAGACACGGATACCCCCTGGACTGGCGCCCCTTCGGAACCCGATCCGTCCCGCAGAAGATTTCGCGTTTTGGCTCCTCGGATCTTATGCTCGACGGCATGGGAGATTCGCCCTCAGTTCCGATCACGATCCGGAACACTTGGAAAGCCGTCGTGGACCACGCTCGACGCTATCAGGACTTCACGTACGTCTATCCGGTCATTTCGCGGCGATCGCGGGGGCTTTCCATTGGGGTGAACCTGAATCCCGACAAGCAGTGCAACTTCGACTGTGTCTACTGCGAGGTCGATCGCACCACGCCGGGGAAGGCTCGTGAGGTTCGGCTCGACCAGGTTCGGGACGAGTTGCGTTGGCTCATCGACCACGCTTTGAACGGCGGCCTCGGCCGTGAGGCCAAGTTCAGTGACGCGCCGCCGGAGGTCAGCCGGATCGTCCGTGACGTCGCCTTCAGCGGCGATGGCGAACCCACCATGGTCTCCAACTTCGATGTGTGCGTGGAGGTTGTGGCGGATGTGCTGCGGGAGAAAGGGCTCTCGGAGACCAAGATCGTGCTGATCACCGACTCGGCCGGCTTGGACAAAGCTTCGGTGCGCCGTGGGTTGTCGTTGATGGACGCTCATCATGGAGAAGTCTGGGCAAAGCTGGATGCCGGCACCGAGGAGTATTACCGGCACATCAACCGCAGTTCCGTGCGCTTCGACCGGATATTGGGCAACCTGCTGGAAACGGCACGCGTTCGACCCATCATCATCCAGAGCCTCTTTCTGAAGACCCACAGCCAGCCCATGTCGTCGATCGAACTCGATGCCTACTGCCGGCGGCTCAACCAAATCCGGGACGGTGGGGGCACCTTGCGCGAAGTGCATGCCTACACGCTGGCTCGACCCACGCCGGAAGCGTGGGCCACGCGCCTCAGCGCCGAAGAACTATCGGTAGTGTCCGAAACCATCCGCGCCCAGACCGGACTCCGGGTGGAAGAGTTTCCTTAAGAGCCTGTCTGAAAATGCGGAGGGGTTCTGTTTGGGAAGGAAGGGTTCGATTGGCAAGGCGCGAGGAGGAAGCAGACCCGCAGCGGTCTGTGACCGACAAGCAACGCCGCCAGCGGGCCCTTCCCTCCCAAACCCTCCGGGCGGCGGGTCTTTCCGGCTTGGACTGCGTTGGTTCGGGCGGAACAGACCGCAGG
>CANHYD010000286.1 GCA_947464705.1 Verrucomicrobiota bacterium
TGCCATGCTGTCGGCCCGACACTCGCATCATTTTCTGGGCATGGATCAGGAGGGAGTCACCTCGGTGGTCCGGACCACCGGCAATGACGACGGCCATGTCGTCCTGCGAGGCGGACGAGCCCGCACCAATTTCGACGCGGCCTCCATCGCCGAAGCCGCCGCCCAGTTGAAGGCCGCCAAACTGCCCGAAGCCCTCATGGTCGATTGCAGCCATGCCAATTCTGGCAAGCAGCATGCCCGTCAGGAAGACGTGTGGATGAACCTCATCGCCCAGCGAGCCGAGGGCTGCAAGCCGCTCATCGGCGTGATGGTCGAGAGCCACCTCAACGAGGGGGCCCAGTCGCTGAAGGACCCTAAGGACCTGAAGTACGGTCTCAGTATCACCGACGCCTGCCTGGGCTGGGAAGTCACCGAGCGCATGCTCCGTCACGGCGCCGAGGTACTGCGCAAATCGGGCGTGGCCCGACCGACCGCAACGCCCGCTGCAACGACGGCGATCTGACAATCTGACAATCTGACGGCCTAATAACCGGACAGACTCACCCCCCGCCAGCCATGCTCCCCGCCCTGAGCACCGCGCAATGGATCGCCATCGCGGTGGCTGCGGCGGTGGGGCTGGCGTTGGTGCTGCTCTTCCTGAAGCTCGGTTTCAAGGTCCTCAAGGCCTTGCTCATCCTCGCCCTGGTAGCCTTCGCCGCCGCGTTCGCCACCTTCCTCATCCTCGCCTACCGCAAGGGTTGGTGAGGTGGGGGACTTGGATCGACCCACCGAGTGGGCCGGACTGATCCCGGCGCATCCATGGGTGACTGGCCCAATCCTCCAGCGCCTTTGAGGCGCGACCGTCCCAGAGGCTGATGCCGGCGAGATTCCAAGACACGCGTCTTGCTTCAAGGCTCCATGAGGGAGCGCGCGGGCGCGGACGGATGACGTTCTCGTTCAGCCACGATACGGCTCAACCGCTGCTGACAGACCCAAGCTTCGATCTCGAACCACGACAGTTGTACCACGTCACCAGGCACCGCTGGATTCCTGTAAAACCGGGCCGGCCTGAACTGCCACTGGGCAAGGTCTGGCACTCGATCGAGCGCACCCAGCATGCGCAAGGACTCAAAGGCCCAGGCCGTATCGCCGGCGTCGCCCTTGATGACCAACCCATCCTTGGTGCGCACTGAACCGAACAACCCGCGACCATGGTGGAACCGCAAGATGCCCTCGATACATGCCTCACGGTTCACGCGATCCAATGCCCCGAAGCACTCGAGAATGACCAACGCGTGGTAGGTGTCGCTGATCGGATCCATTCCAAGGGTGTGAAACAGGCCGTAAAGCAACTGGGGTAACGGAACTCGCCGACGCCCTTCCGGCAAGCGATCCGAAAGCACCTGGTGCTGAATGATGGCTTCGATGGCAGCACTCCCGTCCACGGCATCCAGACACCCGAACCTCCTGAGACATAGAATATGCTGGTAGACCCAGTCGGTTGCCAACACCGAGTATTCGGAGGTTTGGTCGCCATCGCCGGACACTGGTACCACCTCTGGAACAAACCAACATCCGTGCGACCCGAGCAAATCAAACCGAAGGGCATGACGAATCGATTCTGATGTCAGTCCGAAATCCTCCGGCGAAAACCAACCATTGGCGCAGAACAGCACCATGTCTGGCGATCCGAGCAAATGGTCAGCAATGGGTCAGTTCTTGATATTGATACATAAAGCGGCCGAAGCCACTCTCCAGTCATGGCCCGCAAGTTGAGGGTCGAGTATGCTGACGCAGATGAGCGAGCGGATGGGGGCGGAGCATTACGGCGAGGAACGCGCGGAGACGGCGGAGGCGCTGGCGGGCGGAGACGACGATGACGGTGGGATGGATCGCCGAGTGTCTGGCGATGGGCATGCGCGGTTACCTGAACCATCTCTTGTATCGCCGGAGGAAGCTGGGTGGGGAGTAAACAATATCAAGAACTGACCCCTTCGCTCCATGGCGCGAATTTCTCGCCGTCGCCAAGCATCCACAGCCGCCGATACGCCCGGATGAACGCTTCCTGCGTGACCTCCTCCGCCAGCGTGGGATCACCGAGCCGGCTCCACGCCACAGCATAGACCCGTCGATGGTGACGTTCGACGAGTTCGCGATATCGCTCCGGATCGCCCGCGCGCACCGCACCCACGGCGACCGCATCCTGTTCACTGAACTTGGGGGCTTCCTGGTGCATTTCCATGGGGCAAGACAACGTCTTTCGAAAATTGTTACCGACGGACTAATCCATGATTTCTGGGTTCTTGGCACCGATTGCTTTAGGTAGAATGCATTCGACCCCCAGCCACTAACGGCAAGCAATTCAGCTCGATCTAAGCCCCATGCAAAGGATTCTCTTCGCCGCCCCGTTGCCTCAAAAGTAACTGCCACCGGAGAGGATCCGGGGTGGCCGCGTTAGCTGTGAGAAGCCTGGGGTTGGCAACCCACCTCCTTGGGCTCTGCCACAAGCTCATCAAGATAATACTCAATCTCTTCGTCTTCCTCGATCTTCAAAGGAAGTATGACGAGCGCGATGCCGTAACCAGAATTACTGCCGATCAGAAATCTTGTCGGAAATGTCCCGCCGCACCCACAGGTATCCGGCGGAATTCTCCAGCACCTTCACGTAGTGGCGTTCCAGGAAGTTCGTGCCGGCGAAGGGGGTGTAAATCGAGGCGGTGGCGTGGGTCTGGTCATGGGTCAGAACCATCGCGGGCGGCGTCTTCTGCAGGATCGCGAGGGCTGACTCCGGGCTCAGGTCGCCGCACAGGCGGCGCTTATCCACCAACAACTCCAACCCCTTCACCGGCAGCGCGCCCGAAAGGAACAGCGTCAGGCTGGGGCTGCTACCAAAGACTGTCCCCGTCCGGGATCCATGCTGCTCCAGCAGCGCCAACATCGCCTGCTCATCGCGGTCCCTATCTGGGTTCACTGTCCGGCGCACGGCACGCAAGTTCTCCCAGAGCACTAGGCCTCCAGGAGCCAATGCACCGGTCAAGAGGACTGCCGCAAGGCCCCAAACCATCCGCTGTCGGCCGGTGGTGCCGGCATCGCTACCTTCGTTGTCCCGTCGTCGACCGAGGATCCGCAGCAGGCCCCACAGAGCGCGGGCCGTCAGCGCCACGGTTGGGGCCACCAGCGCCGTCATCGGCAGGGCCACGTGGATGATGTAATAGTTATGCCAATAGGGATACACCCACAGCACCCCGGTAGACACCAGCAAGGTCATCGCCCACGGAAACACCCACCGCCAAATCCGCGGGTGTCGCCAGGCCAACAACAGGCTGGTCGGCACCAGCGCCAGGCTCGCGTAGGCGTCCCACCAGGCATCTGCCAATGCACGGGTATTGGTACGGTCGCGGAGCTCGGCCCAACCGCCTTCGCCGAACACCCCACGCACGTGGGAATCGTGCACCGTCGACCAGTCATGCCCGCCGGCTGCCAGCAGCAGGCCTGCCCCCCCGATCGCCACCCCGCCGAACAGCACCGCATTGCCGAGGATTCTCAAACCCAACGCCCTATCTCCTCGCCGAGCCCGCCAGAGGGCGTGCAAAAACACCCAGAACGCCACCTGCGCCGGCAAGGCGGCCGTCAATTTCACGGACAGCGCCCAGGCGGTGAGGGCCCCTGCCCCAACGATGGCCCAGCCCGCGGGGCGTTCGATCCGGCTCCAGAACAGCATCCCGCCCACCAGGGCCAGCGCGATGGACGACGGTTCGAGCATGCAGGCGCCCATCAACTGGGTGAGTTCTGGGTTCACCA
>CANHYD010000287.1 GCA_947464705.1 Verrucomicrobiota bacterium
GCCTGATTGCGCCCATCCTGCGGTCGCTCAATCAGGGCACCGTGGTGGATGTCGGCGCCAACATCGGCTATTTTCCGCTGCTCATCCGTCGCGAGACGGCATTGCCCATCCTGGGATTCGAGCCCCAGCCCTTCCTTCATGAACTGGCTTCAACCAGCGTGGCCGATAGTGGGCTGAAGGGCGTCGAGTTGCGCCGTCTGGCTTGTGGTGACGCGCCGGGCGAGGTGCTCTTCCAGAGCGGCCCTAACGGCAATATCGTGTCGGCCGAGGAAGCCGCTGCCGCCGCGCCGGGTGAGGCCACGTCTGCCGATCTCGACGCCGCCGCGGAAACCACCCTCAAGCGCCGGCCCATCATTCCGGTGCCGGTGGTCACGCTCGACACCGAGTTGGCCAAGACCCCCGTTTCGCTCATGAAGATCGACTGCGAGGGGTATGAGCTGAAAATCCTTCAGGGAGCGCGCGCGATTCTCCATCGCGATCGGCCCGTGTTGCTCATCGAGGTTCATCCGCAGTTCCTGCCTCAGTTCGGTGGCAGTGTGCGTCAAGTGGTCGACTTCTTGTCTCCAATGTATGACCTCGAGGCTTGGGATTTCAGCCCGGATCGCGGGTCGCTGGGGCTGTTCCGAAGTTTGACCCGGTATGCGCCGGATCGGGGGCGACGGTTCCCGGACATGGAGGCCATGATCACCGCCGCGGCCACGCCGCCATTGCCGACCCAGCTGTACCTTCTGGCCCGTCCCAAGATCTGAACCGAACCCAACCGAGCCATGGGTACTTTTCTTCGCCAGCTTTGGCCGTTCATCGCTCCGCACCGGGGTCGCTTGATCGCCGGTGCCCTGTCGGGCCTGCTCTATGGGCTGGGCAGCGCGTTGCTGTTGTTGGCGGTCAAGCTGGTGCTGGAGGCCATCTTTCCGACCGAGGGTGCTCAGGATCTGGCGCAATCCCTCGGCAAGCTGCCGGCCCTGATTCGTGAGCCCCTGATGTCGGCGATGGAGTCGCTGCGCAACCGGGTGGATTCCCAATCGCTGCCCTGGGTGATCGCCAGCGTCCCGTTGGCGATGATCCTTCGGGGCAGCGGGGCCTACCTGAGCCTGTATTGCATGACCTGGGTCGGGGCAGCGACGATCCACGATTTGCGGGCGCGTCTCTTCGAGCACCTGGAGCGTCTCTCGCTGGACTATTTCACCACCGCACGGACGGGAGACCTTCAGTCGCGCCTGATGAACGACACCCAGGCGATCCAGCAGTGCATCGCGCAGGGTTTTTCCACCATCGCCCGCGAGCCGGCGACCGTGATCGGCATCCTCATCTTCCTGTTTTCCATGCAGACACGGCTGACCCTGGTCGCTCTGGTGGTGTTTCCGTTGGTGGTGGTTCCGGTGGTGGTGTACGGGCGCAAGGTCCGGCGGTCGTGGAAAGCGGCCCAGACCCACACGGCCGAGTTGAGCGATCTCATGCAGGAATCCTTCAGCGGAATCCGGGTCGTGAAGGCCTTTAACTTGGAAGCGATGATGACCGACCGCTTTCGCGCGACCTCCCGGCGCATCACCGCCCAGTTCATGAGGTTCGTGCGCGGGAGCGAGATTCCCGGTCCGGTGATCGAGACCTTCGGTGCGATCGGCGTCAGTCTGATGCTCTTCTACGTCATGAGGTTGCCAGCGGGCCAGCGGCCCAGTTCGGGCGATTTCACCTCGTTCGTTCTGTCGATGTTCTCCCTGTACCAGCCCATCAAGAACCTGAGTCGTTTGTGGAGCCAGTTGGAGCAGGGGCGGGCGGCCGGTGAGCGCATCTTCCCCATCTTGCAGACGGTCAGTTCGGTCGTGGAACCGGCACAGCCTCGGCGTTTGAAGGCTCAAGGTGCTCCAGTGGTCTTCGAAGACGTGCGTTTTCGATATGGCGACCGTCCTGTGGTCGACGGTTTTTCCCTGTCCATTCCTGCCGGGTCGCTCGTGGCCCTGGTGGGCGAGAGCGGGTCGGGCAAGACCACCGTGGCTAACCTCCTGCTGCGGTTCCATGACCCGGAGAGTGGACGCATCCGCATCGGAGGCGCCGACTTGCGTGAGGTAGGCTCCTCCGATCTTCGAGACCAGATCGCGGTGGTGGGGCAGGACACCATGCTCTTCAACGACACCATCCGTGCCAACATCCGGATGGGACGTCCCGGGGCGAGCGATGGTGAGATCGAGGCCGCGGCCCGAGCGGCCTACGCCGAGGGTTTCATTCTCGAGAAGCCCATGGGCTACGACACCCCGGTCGGAGAACGAGGCAACTCCCTCTCGGGCGGGCAGCGTCAGCGCATCGCCATCGCGCGCGCCCTGTTGCGAAACGCTCCGATCCTGATCCTAGATGAGGCGACCAGCGCCCTCGACGCTGAATCGGAGCGGGCCGTCCAGGCCGCCCTGGAGACGCTGATGGCCGGTCGCACCACCCTGTGCATCGCTCACCGGTTGTCGACGATCCAACGCGCCGACCTGATCGTGGCCATGGAATCCGGACGCATCATCGAACAGGGAACCCACTCCGAACTGCTGTCTCGGGGCGGCCTTTATGCCCGTTTGCACGCCCTGCAATCCGGCGGTTCGTGAGTCCGGAATCGGCTTGCTGAAGGCCGACGGAGAGGTGTGCCGTCTTTGAGATCTGCCGAGCGGATCAGCGCCGCCACCAACTCCGGCCGGAGGCAGGGGCTGCCCCGGAGTCCGGAACATCGGTCGTCGAGGTGGCTGCGGGCTCCGGATTGCGACCGGTGAGTTGACGGACCAGCAACTGGCTGCGGGCGGCCGTCAGGGCCATGATGAATTCGTCGTAGCTGGCGTAGCGATCACCGGGCTGCTTGGCCATGGCCTTCGACAAGGCCTCACTCGTGGGACGGCTGATGGCCGGGTTGACCTCGCTGGCCGGCCGCAGCGGGATGGCCAGGTGGGCTGCCACCACGTCTTCGACTGTGGGTGCCTCGAAGGGCACGTGCCCGGTTAAGGCGTGGTACAAGGTTCCGGCGAGGCTGTAGATATCGCACAGGAAGGTATCGCCCTCCTGCCGCACCCGCTCGGGCGCGATGTAGTAGGGCGTGCCGAAAATCGGGGCGTAGGCGTCGGTGTCGGCGTCGGCCTTCTTGGCCAGACCGAAGTCCACCACCTTGGGTTCGCCGTCGCCGCTGAAGAGGATGTTGCCCGGCTTGATGTCGAGGTGCAGCAGTCCGCGTTTGAGGGCCGCTTGCAGGGCACCGGCCACCTTGATCCCGATGTCGAGCACGTCGAGTTCGGGGAGGGTCTTCTCCGACTCGATCCGACTGTCGAGGCTGCCCGCATCGGCGATCTCCATCGCCAAGAAGCGCAGGCCTTCGTGGTAGTCGAAGGTGTAGATGTGGATGATGTTGGTGTGGTTGATCTGGGCGCAGGCCCGGGCCTCCACGGCGAAGTTGTTTACGGCGGCCGGATCTTCGGCGAACTCGCGCTTCATCAGCTTCACGGCCACCTCGCGCCCGAGGGCGGTATCCCAGGCGCGATAAACCGTGCCCATGCCGCCCGAGGCGATCTCTGAGCGCAGTTCATACTGGCGCAGCATCATGGGCATCATCACCGAGGCCTGGCACTTGGTGCAGGTCACCGTGCCCAACGGCGCAAGATCGCCGGGGATGAACTGCTTGGCCCCGCACGCCGGGCAGGAAACCATCTTCAGGGCCTTTTTCTGAGACGCCGTTTGCTCCATGTATTGCGGGCAAAGTCTATGCCCCGCCGTCCCCGGGACAAGGCCGGCGAGGATTTTTCGGATCCGGGA
>CANHYD010000288.1 GCA_947464705.1 Verrucomicrobiota bacterium
CAGAGCCTCCTCAGCGCGCGCAGGCTCGGCCCCGCGAAGCCCTCACCCACGACCCACCCCAAGCGCCAGCCCAACGACTCAACCACCCGGCGGCGGCAGGACCGGGCCTCAGCGTGAGAGCGGATAACCAATCCCGATCATCGACCTCAACGAAAGCCCCTGTCGCCTTTTCGGGCACCGGCTTTACAACGCATCGACGGTTTTGAGAGATTCCAGGCCACATGTCGAAACCGCTGCTGATCGCCGGTCGTTCCTTTGACTCCCGCTTGTTCCTCGGAACCGGAAAGTTCCCGTCCCCGGAGTCCATGCGCGGTGCCTTGGAAGCCAGCGGAACCCAGATGGTCACCGTCGCCCTACGCCGCGTCGACCTCAGCGGCCAGAAAGACCCCTTCGCCAACATCCTCGAATTCATCGATCCCCAGCGCTACCTCATCCTCCCCAACACCAGCGGAGCGATGAACGCAGCGGAAGCGGTCCGACTCGCCCGATTGGCCGCGGCGGCGGGCTTACCCAAGTGGATCAAGCTCGAGATCCACCCGGACCCCCGCTACCTACTGCCCGATCCCGTGGAGACCTACGAAGCGGCCAAGCAACTCGTGGCCGAAGGCTTCGTCGTACTTCCCTACATCAACGCCGACCCCGTTTTGGCCAAACGCCTCCAGGAAATCGGCACAGCCACCGTCATGCCCCTGGGCTCCCCCATCGGTTCCCACCGAGGACTCCAGACCCGCGACCAGCTGCGCATCATCATCGAGCAGGCCACCGTGCCCATCGTCGTGGACGCGGGCATCGGAGCCCCCAGCCACGCCGCCGAAGCCATGGAGCTGGGCGCCGACGCCGTGCTAGTCAACACCGCCATCGCAGTGGCCTCTGACCCGTCCCGCATGGCCATCGCCTTCCGCGACGCCGTTACCGCAGGCCGCACCGCCTACGAACTCGGCCTCGGCGAGGTCCTCGATCAAGCCAGCCCCACCAGCCCGCTGACAGCCTTCCTCAACTGAATCCGGCCATGGCCGCACCGACCGACCCGCTGCCGCCGTCCCTTCGCCTAGCGCACTGGTCTGCCCGACTGGCGGCTCTGAACGACCCGCAAGCGCGCTTGGCCCACCTCGTGGAAGCCGCCCGTTTGCAACCCCCATTGCCCGCGGCCGATCGCCAAGAGGCCCATCGAGTCCCAGGCTGCCTCGTGCGCACGTGGTGGATCGCCCAATGGCAGGACGGGCGATGCTGGTTCCGAACCGACTCGGACGCCATAACCCTCAAGTGCCTCGCCGGCGCCATTGCCGAACTGGCCTCTGGCGGAACTCCGGACGAGATTGCCGCGCTGGATTTCAGTCCCTTCGACTCGTTGGGACTCTTGAAACAGCTCGCAGAAAATCGCCAGAAGACCCTTCGCAACCTGATGGCTGCCACCCACACCTTCGCCCACCAATCAGCCAGCTCCCAACGCTGAAGACCCCTCTGGTGATGCCCCAACCCAGTCCATCCCTCCAGCCACCCCCGATCCGCCCCATGGCGGCCGTGCGTCGCATCGTGGGTTTTTTGGGCAAGCGACCAGGCTGGACGGCACTCTCCATCGGACTCCTGCTCCTCAACATCGGTATCGAACTGTCGCTGCCGCAGTTTTTGGGGGCCACCATCACGGCTCTCGGTGCCGCATCTGCCGTCGAGTCACTTGGGAAAACCGTCGGCCTCTTTCTCGGCTTGGTAGTGCTTCGAGCGGGTGTCGGACTCGTGCTCGGACCCATCCGCAACCGGACCGCCCAGACGGCCCTCGGTGACATCCGGGCCGCTGTGTACGACTCCCTCCAACGGCGCTCCTTTGCCTGGCATGACAACGCCCGAACCGGTGAATTAATCTCCCGAGCCGGAACCGATGTGGGCCGCCTGCAAGACTTGCTCTTCGTCTGCCTGCTCTTCGGCGTGGATGTCGCCGCCGGCCTCATCGGCACTCTCTGGCTCATCGTTCTCACCAGCCCACGGCTCGGCCTGATGACCTTGCTGGCCCTCGTTCCCACAGTGGCCACCATGGCTTGGTTTGCCGCCCAACTGCAGCCCCGATGGCGGCGCGTCCATGAGCGGCACGGCGCCATGAGTACCGTCATCCAGGAGAACATCGCCGGAGTCCGCGTGGTGAAGGCGTTTGCCCGAGAATCAGCCGAAATCACCAAGTTCCGCTCGCGGCGGGCCGATTTTCTGAAAGAACTCGCCGAGGCCGTGAACTACTGGGCAGCCCGGGTTCCCTTTGCCCAATTCCTCTTCGGGCTGGCCGTGCCATTGACCCTGTGGATCGGCGGCAACGAAGTACTCCAAGGTGCGATCTCACTGGGCGATCTGGCGAAAGTGTTGGTCTATCAGATGGCCCTCGGTGGCCGGATCGGCGTGATCGGGCAAATCACCAACATCCTCCAAAACTCCAGTTCCGCCGCCCAGCGGGTCAGCGAATTGCTCGACCCGCCAACTCAGCCGAGCCCCCAACGCCCGCCAGGACGAATCGCTCCCATCCAAGGTGCCATCCGCTTCGAGGAGGTCGCCTTTCAGTACGTCTCGGAGCCTTCCCTCCGAGTGCTCGATGAATCCAAGCCGCAGCCCCCGGAAAATCGACCGACTGCAAAAACGCACGCTCGAACTCAGGCACTCGAGGGCCTGTCCTTCACCATCCCGGCGGGCAGCACGGTCGCCGTCGTCGGCCCGACCGGCTCCGGCAAGTCCACCCTGCTGGCCCTGATCGCCCGATTCTACGAACCGACCCACGGCCGCATCCTGCTCGATGGTACCGACCTCCGAGACTGGGATCGCGATACCCTACGCCAAAGCATCGGCATGGTCTTCCAAGAGACCTTCCTCTTCAGCGCCTCCCTCGCGGAGAACATCGCCCTCGGACGCCCCCAGGCTTCCCGGGACGACATCGAAGCAGCGGCCCGGGCCGCCCGCGCAGACGGGTTTATCCGCGAACTACCTCAGGGCTACGACACCGTCATCGGAGAGCGGGGCATTTCGCTCAGCGGAGGCCAACGCCAGCGCATTGCCATCGCCCGCGCCCTGCTCATCCAACCCCGGATCGTCCTCCTCGATGACGCCACCAGCGCCGTAGACCCCTCCACGGAAGAAGAGATCCGGGAAGCCATGCGCGAACTGTGCCGCGGTCGCACCACCTTCCTGGTGGCACACCGGGCTGCGACCATCCGCACCGCAGATCAGATTCTTGTCCTGCAAGAAGGCAGACGGGTGGCCCAAGGCCGCCACGAGTCTCTCCTGGCTGATTGCTCGCTGTACCGGGAATTGTTCGCCAACCCGGAACCACAGACTTCCGCGCACTGATGGCCACCCACGACGACATTGCCCTCGACGAGGAATTCGCCCAGAGCAGCTTGCGCGGCTCACTGCTCAAGCGGCTCTTCGCGTATACCCGGCCCTATCGCCGGGCCTTGTACACCAACCTGGCCCTCACCCTCTTGGCCACCGCGTCCGCACTCGTCGGACCACGACTCATCCAGCATGGCATCGACCACGCACTGGCCCCCGTGGTCGGTGCCGGTGGGGCCTCCACAGCGCTCAGCGAATCCGCCGCCGCCCGCGAAATCCTCATCCTCAGCGGACTCTACTTGGCCAACCTGCTGCTGGGATGGGGTCTCACCGTCATTCAAGTCCGCACTTCCATCGAGACGGGCCAAGGAGCCATGAACGACCTGCGCCTGGCCGTCTTCGAGCACATCCAACGCCTCTCGCTCAACTACTTCGACCGAACCCACCAAGGACGGATCATCGC
>CANHYD010000289.1 GCA_947464705.1 Verrucomicrobiota bacterium
GGGAGGGTGGAACTTTCGCGCTTTGCGCGAGGGGCTTTGGTGATTGCCTCCAAGGCTCGCTCCGGCCCGGTCCCGCTCCGCTGGGCGTATTTGGGGCGCTCCGCGGGATCGGGCCTACGCTCGCTGAGGAGGCTCGGGGGAGGGTGGAACTTTCGCGCTTTGCGCGAGGGGCTTTGGTGATTGCCTCCAAGGCTCGCTCCGGCCCGGTCCCGCTCCGCTGGGCGTTCTGAAGGAACGCCGTATACCTCCAGACCGTCCTGAGGCGTGGTTGTGACGGTTCCTCTGCACCCCGCCGTCCTGCTGAGGTTCAGAGCGGCCTATCCGCAGGGTTTTGACGTTGCGGAGAATCAGTCCTTCCGGGTCAACCAGCAGCAGCGTTCTTCCATCTCCGGGACTCCTGCAGCCTGGAAGCGGGGGTTTCCTTCTTCGGCCCGCACGGCCAGGGTTTCAATGAGGAAGCGTTCGCCAAAGAGACTCTCGATGGTGGCGGCGTCGACCGACCAGGGCGGTCCGGCGATGCGGGATTGGTCGTAGGCAAAGGCGATGAGCAGGATGTGGCCGCCAGGCCGGAGTAATCGGTGTAGGCCATCGACGTAGCGTTGGCGAGAGGCCGGATCGAGGGCCACCAGGGCGGCACGATCGAAGATCACATCGATGGGACCGCCGACGAGCTCCGGGTTGAGATTCAGGGCGTCGCCTTGCAGCACGATCAGGCCCGGTGTCCGGTGGCATTCGTAGGAATCGCTGCCGCATTCTTGACGTTCGGTCTGGGCCGAGAGCCCGTGTTCCCGGAGAAAGTCCTGCACGGCGCTGGCCACGAATTCGCAGCCGATCACTTCGTGTCCCTGGTCCCGCAACCACACGAGGTCGACGGTCTTTCCACACAAGGGCACGTAGATGCGGGAGGACGCCGGAAACCGCTCATGGGCCGCCACGAGCCAGTCATGGGGATGACCGAGGTGGAATCCAATCTGTCGCTGTTGCCAACGCTCGTTCCAGAATTCGTGCTTCATGTCTGTGCTCCGGCGGAACACTCCCATGTGGGTTCTGGTCTGAACAGACTCGAACCCTTCATTGGGTGGGTCTCTGGGTTTCGCGGGCTTCGAGTGTTTGTGTAACCGAAGTGAGCCTCGTCGGTCGTTCCATCCGGTTCTCGAATCCGGCCCATGAAACTCAGTCTCTTCAGCGATTACGCTCTGCGGGTTCTCATTTACGCTTCGCTGCGGAAGGAGTTGTTCCAGTTGCAGGATGTGTCCGAGGCCTACGGTATCTCCCGCAACCATCTGGCGCAGGTGGTGCATCGGCTCGGCCAGTTGGGATATTTGGAAAACCGACGGGGACGGGGCGGTGGGTGTCGATTGGCGCTGCAGCCCAATGAGGTCCGTCTGGGTCACTTGTTTCGGCAGACCGAAGATCAACTCAAAGTCATGGAATGCTTCGATCCATTGACCAACACCTGCAATCTCAATGGCTGCTGTCTGGTCAAGGGTGCGCTGGCCGAGGCGATGAGCGCTTTCTACACGAGCCTCGATCGGTACACGCTGGCCGACATCGCTCTGGGTTCTGAGCGCCCGGCATTGACGCGCATTTTGTTCCCGTCGGCGTCGGGGTAATTGGCGGCGATCGGAGGCTTTCGAGGGCGGCTTCGGCGATGGCTCGATGGAGTTCGATTCAATCAGCTGCTTGTGGATCCGCCTCGGATGGATTGTTGGACACGCCTGCGGGCCGAGGGCTTCAGGGATTTTTAGAACGCCCATTCAGTGGGGCTTGCCGGCCGAGGGGCGGGGATTCTTTTTTGATTCACTGACTCCGTGGTGCGGGACGCCAGCAGGGGATTCCGGTGGCGGCCACGGTGGCGGCTAGACGGAGGGCTGATTCCATGCTGGCCGGGTCGGCCAGCCCCTGTCCGGCGATGTCGTAAGCGGTGCCGTGGTCAGGAGACATCCGGACGAAGGGCAGTCCGAGGGTCCAGTTCACACCGGTGTCGAAGGCGATCATCTTCAGGGGCACCAAACCCTGGTCGTGGTACATGGCGACCACGGCGTCGTAGTCGCCTCGGAAGACCTGATGGAAGAGCGTGTCCGCCGCCGATGGACCCCGGACGTCGAACCCTCGGGCGCGCGCCTGGCCAACCGCTGGGGCCACCACGGTGATTTCTTCGCGGCCGAGATGTCCGCTTTCGCCCGCATGGGGATTGAGTCCGCAGACTCCCACGCGCTGGCGGGGCAGGCCCAAGAGTCCGCAGGCTTCCGCGGTCAGGGCGATGACTTCGGCGATACCGGCTGGGGTGAGAGCCGCTGAAACCTGTGCCAGGGGCAGGTGGGTCGTGGCCAGCGCCACCCGCAGCCAGCGCCCGGCGGGATCGTGCCCCAGCAGCATCATGGCGAAGCGAGAGACCCCGGCCAACTCGGCGAGGAACTCGGTTTGGCCGATGAAGGGGATACCCGCCTCGAGAATGGAAGCCTTGTTGACCGGGGCCGTGACCAGGCCGGCGAATTCGCCGCTCAGGCAGCGCCGAGCGCCTTCGCGCAGCGCGGCGACGGCCTCCAGTGCGGCCCGTGGATCTCCCGGTGACAGACTTTCGGGCAGTTCACCTTCGGAGACCGGCAACACATAGACCCGGGAGGGTTCCGAATCGACTCCGCGCCAGAAGGGCAGGTCCGCCTCCACACCCATCAGGCCGCACAGGCGGCGTACCACACCTGTGTCGCCGATGAGGACATAATGCACATCGGTGTCTTCGGCGGTGAGGCGTGCGACGGCCCGCAAGGCGACCTCCGGGCCGATACCGGTGACGTCACCCAAGGTGATGCCGAGGATCATGTGCGCAGGCGGCGGGCTTCAGAAGTAGCGGACGAAGCCCTTCCGGCGCAGCTTGGCCAGCCATTGCTTTTGCAAACGCTGACGTTCGGAGTCCTTGAGAATGGTGACGATTTCTTGTCGGGCTTCGGCCAGCGAACGCATTCCGGACTGCTGCTTCTCTTCTACTTTCAGGATGAAGCGCGAACCCTGGACTTCGATGATGTCGCTGATTTGTCCCGCGGGCAGGGAGAAGGCGACCTGACGCAAGGCCTCGTTCAGGGAGCTTTCCTCGGTCCATCCCCGGTCGCCGCCCTTGTAGCGGCGGGCATCGTCGGAAGACTCCGTGGCCACTTTGGCGAAATCGGCGCCTTCCTTGAGCTGGGTCAGAGCCTGGGCGGCGATGCGGGCTCCGTCTTCGGCGGAGTGCTTGGAGCGGTCGACAACGATCATCCGCAGCTTGACCCGATTGCCCATCCGGAAGCGGGCCTGATTGGTCTGGTAGTAGTTCTGGATCTTCTTCGGGGAGATGATGATCTCGTCGCGGATGTACCGGGAGCTCATCTGATAGACGATCATGTCTTCGCGCTCCTCCTTCTTGAATTGTTCGAAGGTGCGGTTTTCGGCCCGCAGGGTCTTGGTGAGGGCGACGCGATCTCCGCCGAACTGCCGACGGATGCGCTCACGGACCTGATCGTCGACGTAGGATTCCGGGAAAGAATACCCCTTCTCCTTGAACTCATCGAGGATGAGCTGCCGGTCGATGAGCTGTTCGAGCTGATCCTCCAAGATCTTCGCGCGCCGGGTGAGGTACTGCTGTTCGGAGGTGGCGGTGCGGCCGGCCGTCGCCAGTTCGCGCTGCGCCGCTCCCAGCACCTGATCACGGCTGATGACCGTGTCATTGACGATGGCCTGGATGCCGTTGAAGGGCACCGGGGTTTGGGCTGATGCGGGGAACAGGGCCGA
>CANHYD010000290.1 GCA_947464705.1 Verrucomicrobiota bacterium
AATCCTCACCGCGGCGATCTACCTGGCCATGGGCCATGCGGCCTCGCGGGGAGCCCGGGCCCTCGAACGGAGGTTGCGGACATGATCGAGATCTTGGGACTGCGAAAGCGCTTCGGCGCGGTGACGGTGTTGGATGGCGTCGATCATCAACAAGCCGCCGGGGAGGTCGTGGCCCTGATCGGGCCGAGTGGCTGCGGCAAGAGCACCCTGCTCCGCTGTCTTAATTGGTTGGAAACACCCGATGCGGGATCGCTGCGTCTGGGGGATGTTCGCATTGAGGCGGGCACTCCCGAGGCATCCGACCGCCGGCTGCGTCAGCGATTGCGGAGGCGGACTGGGATGATCTTCCAGCAATTCCATTTGTTCCCCCACCGGACCGCCCTGGAGAATGTGATGGAAGCCCCGGTGCACGTGGACCGTCTGCCGCTTTCCGAGGCGCGCGCGCTGGCAATGGGGCTGCTTTCAAAGGTGGGTTTGGCCGACCGGGCCCACCACCTGCCTTCCCAGCTCTCGGGCGGCCAACAGCAACGGGTGGCCATCGCACGGGCTCTGGCGATGAAACCGCAGATACTCCTGTGCGACGAGCCCACCAGCGCTCTGGATCCGGAACTGCGGGGCGAGGTTTTGACGGTGCTACAAACCCTGGCGGCTGAGGGCATGACCCTGTTTCTGGTCACCCACGAACTGGCCTTTACTCGGGACATCGCCCACCGGGTGGTCTTCCTCGAAGGCGGTCGCGTGGTGGAGTCAGGGCCAACCCGGGCGGTGCTGGATCAACCCCAGCATCCGCGCCTTCAGGAGTTCCTCGGGAAACATCGATCTGCGGCCCGGTAAAAACCCGGGCGGCGGACGCTAGTGGCAAAAACAGCCCCCCGAGCCGACCGGCCCGCCAACTCCACTAGACCTTCGGTGCGGAGATCAGCGCGAGGCGACCATCCTGGCAACCAGCGACCACTCGAGTGTCTCCCGGCAACCATGCCAAGGCCGTGACGGCACCGGCCAAGGCCGTGGCGCGCAGCGGTTGGGAAGATTTGCCCGCATTCCAAAACAACACCCGCCCGCCCTGGCATCCGCTGGCCAAAAGATGCCCCGTCTTCTGGTAGGCGAGGCTGGAAACCCGGGCTGGATGTCCTTCCAAAATCCGAGGGGTGGAGCCGGCCGGCCCCTTGCCACTGCAATCCCACACCATGAGTTCCTGCCCCCCGTCGGTGGCGAGGTATCGGCCGGAATGGTGCCAGGCTAGGCCTCGGACCTTGGCGGCGTAACCCGACATGGCCAGTTCTTCCCCTTCGCGGAACGGCAGCGGCCAAATCTGCACGCTGCTCTCTTGAGTGCCGGCCACCACCCAGCGTCCGTCGGGCGAAATCGCCAGCGACACCAGACTGGTCTTCCACGGCAACTCGGCGGTGACGCGGCCGGTTTCGGCGTCGTACACGCTCACTCCGCCATAGCAGGCGACGGCTAAAGATCGACCATCGGCCGACCAAGCCAATGCGGCCACAGTGCTGCGATGACCCCCGAGGGTGTGGGCCCAGCCAGCACCGGCAGCACCACCGGCTTCACTGCTCCGCCCGATGCAGACCGTCTTGCCAGAGGCGGCGGCCAACCGATCACCCGAGGGAGAAACTGCCAACTGCTCGACCCAGGACGAGGGCATGGGCCAGGACGCGACGGGAGTCCCCGCGACCGGATCCCAGAACCGAACCTGTCCATCCTGGCCGGCGGTGGCGAAGCCGTGGGCCATGGGGTTCCAGACGAGGCGAAAGCCTCCTCCTTCATGGGCCTGGAAGGCGTGGATGCGGCGACCCGATGAGGCCTCCACCACCCAAGCGGAACCTTCGGTCCCCAGGGCCGCGATGAGACTTCCATCCGGCGAGCCTCCCAGGGCGGCGATGGGTTCAGAAAGGTCGAGGACCCAGTCAGCGGGTCGAATCGGAGCATTCATCACAGGTCAGAGACAGCGGCGACAATCCATCGACTCAGGCCAGGCAGCGACGGAACCCAGCGTTCAACGCTTCACGGTCCAGGTTGCGCCCGATGAAAACCAACTGGCTCTTGCGCTGGAGTTCATCCTTCCAGGGGCGGTCGGGCTTGCCCTCGAAGAGCATGTGAACCCCTTGGAACACGAAACGATTGGCCTGTCCCTTGATGTTGAGGATGCCCTTCATGCGGAAGATGTCCTGACCCTTGGTCTGAAGGAGTTCGCTGAGCCAGGCATTGAGCTTCTTGGCATCCAATTCACGACGCTCTTCGATGCCGACGCTGGTGACGGTCTCGTCGTGGGTGTGGTCATGACCATGGCCGCCGTGCTCGTGGACATGGGTGGGCTCGACGGACTGGCCGTCGCGCTCGATGCGCCCCTTGAACTCGTCCAACCCATGTTGGGTGAAGAGGGCGTAGTTGCCGTGGGCCGGAATGCGCAAGGTGGCGGTGATGCCGTCTTCGCCGAGGATCAATTTGTAGAGCGTCTTGCCGGGCTTGATGACTCCGCCCATGCGAACGGCCGTTCCAATGCCATTGAAGACCCCTTCGGCAATTTCTTCGGCATGGTGCAATGCGTCGTGCAACCCACCTCCGCACTCCTCGCCGTGACCGTGACTGTGACCGTGGTCATGATCGTGACCGTGGTCGTCATGAGCGTGCTCGTGGCCATGCTCGTGACTGTGCTCGGCGTGCCCATGATCGTGACTGTGAGTATCCAGTTGGAGCAGCACGGCGCCCATCACGGCATCCGGGCCGGCGTCCAGTCGCAAGGTGTAGTCGCCAGCGTCGAGATGGAGAGTGCCGCTCCATTCAAAGGGCAGCGATTTCTCGAGAAAATCACCATCGAGCGTGAGTTTGTGACTCAGGTCGAAGGCATGCAGGTGAATGACCTGGTCGATCGCCAGGTTGGACTGCTGGGCATGGAGGATTTTGGCGACCGGGTTGATGGCACGGACTTGGCGCTCGAGGTGTGACAGTTCGTCTGCTGTGACGAGGTCGGTCTTGTTGAGGATGATGCGGTCGGCGAAGGCGATTTGCTCTTTGGCCTCGGGGGCGTCGTGCAAATGGAGGGAGATGTGCTTGGCGTCGACCAGAGTGACGATGCCGTCGAGGCGGAAGCTCTCCTTGATCTCTTCGTCGCTGAAGAAGGTTTGGGCGACGGGACCGGGATCGGCGAGGCCAGTAGTTTCGACCAGCACGTAGTCGAACTTGTTCCGGCGTTTCATGAGTTGGCCCAGGATGCGGATGAGGTCGCCGCGAACGGTGCAACAAAGGCATCCGTTGTTCATTTCGAAGATCTCTTCGTCGGCCTGGATGACCAGTTCGTTGTCGATACCGATCTCGCCGAACTCGTTCTCGATGACGGCGATGCGCTTGCCGTGATTGGCAGTCAGGATGCGGTTCAACAAGGTGGTCTTGCCGGCGCCAAGAAAGCCCGTGAGGACGGTCACCGGAATGCGCGTGTCGTTGTGTTCGGCCATAAGAGTGGGGCAACATTGATGGAAGGTTCTCCCTATGGCAAATGCGGCGGTGGGTGGGTGGGTGGTGGGGAGGGTCTGCGGCTGGGTGCGGTCAGCGGTCAAACGGGTACTCGGGGTGGTGAATGTGCGGGCGGGGGCTTTCGCGGGATCGGTCCTGCGCTCGCAGGGAACGTGGGGGCAGGTCGGGCTTTCGCGCTGTGCGCGAGGGGGCGTCAGGATGTGGACGTTCCTATGCTCGCTTCGGCCCGGTCCCGCGGCGGCTGGGTGCGGTCAGCGGTCAAACGGGGACTCGGGGTGGTG
>CANHYD010000291.1 GCA_947464705.1 Verrucomicrobiota bacterium
AATGCCATCGATGCGGTAGCGGATGCGCAACTCATCCTCGGAAGGCTCGAAGTGGATGTCGGTCGCCCGGTCCTTGAAGGCCTCCCAGATGACCTGGTTGACGAACTTGATGACGCTGGCGTCCTGATCATCGCCGGTGATCTCGCGCCCGCCGTCGATCTCCAGTTCGATGGCGTCGTCCTCCTCGGCCATTTCGTCGAGGGTCTCGGCACCGACGCCGTAATACTTCTTCAGTGCCTTTTCAATCTCACTGCGGGTGGCCAGAGCGTACCGAACAGCCCCACCCACGTCGAACTGGACGCTCGCTAGCATGGCCGCGTCGAAAGGATCGGCCACAGCCACCGACAGCACCCCTCCCTCGTCCGAAAAGGGAATGATCGAGAACTGGAAGGCCACCTTGGTGCTGATGCGCTTACGGACCTCCGGAGCGATGCTGAGCTTGGCCAGATCGACACATTCGAAGGACAAGGCGGAGGCCAACTTCTGAAGAAAGGCCTCCTCGGCCAAACCGGCCTCCCGAGCGAAGAACGCCAGCCTCGGCTCGGTTCCGCCACCCTCGACCGATCGCCGCCAAGCCTCCGACCACTGATCACACTGGGCAGGCGTCAGAAGCCCTGCCTGGTTCAAGATGGATTTCAGTGGCGTGTACGACATGCGAAATGACCCCCCTGCAACAGCGACCGGCGGGAAAAGTTGCGGGAGAAGTTCCAATCCAACGCTGCAATAGCGTCACCGGACCGACCGCCACTGACCATACCGGCCAATACCGAAACCGAAGAACGCCTCCAAGGAAACGCTTTTCCTGAATTCTTCCTGAGGTTCTGATGCGCCGCAGTTGAACCGTATTCCCGATCTCGATCCGTATCCCGACCGTCCTGCCGCACGGAACTCCTGGATTCTAGCCCGACGGGCCGGCATCGCCCGGGCTGAGGGGCTGCATCCCCGGCGTCCTTCGCATTGGCTGCGGGAATCGGAACCCGATCCAGCCGGGGGACAGGCTGCCATTCTGACGGTGTTCCTGACCAACAAGGAGTGTCCCTGGCGATGCCTGATGTGCGACTTGTGGCGCCACACGCTGGAAGAAACGGTGCCCGTCGGTGCCATTGCGGAGCAGTTGGAGAGCGCTTTGACTGCGGACCGGGCTGAACACCCGAATCGAGCCCAGTGGCTCAAACTCTACAATGCTGGATCGTTCTTCGATCCCCAGGCCATTCCCGTGGCCGATTGGCCAGAATTGGCCCGCCGGGCGAAGTCCTTTGAACGCCTGGTGGTCGAATGCCACCCGAAGCTCATCCGGGAAAACCGGATCCTCCCCTTCCAACGTCTCTTGGGCCCCAGAACACGACTGGAACTAGCACTGGGCCTAGAGACGGCACATCCCGAGGTGCTTGAACGTCTCAACAAGGGGATTGATCGGGAGATCTTCCGGCGTTCCGCGCAGTGGATCCGGCAACACGACATGGACCTGAGAGTCTTCGTCTTGGTCAAGCCGCCCTTCCTCAACGAATCCGAGGCTCTGGAATGGGCCTGCCGATCCATCGATTTCGCCTTCGACTGTGGCGCGAACACCATTTCGCTGATTCCCACCCGATCGGGCAACGGCGCGTTGGAATCGTTGGCAGCCCGGGGGGAATTCACCCCACCGCGTCCCGAGACCTTGGAATTGGCGCTGGCCTACGGAATCCAACTGGGCCGCGGGCGGGTCTTTGCCGATACCTGGGACCTGGAGAGGCTCGAAGCGGATGCAGCCCGCCTTTCTTCACTGCGAGTCCGACTGGAGAATGCAAACCGCGAGCAGCGCATCCAGAGGCCGACCAAGAGCCTGACCGTGGACTCGGCCTCGGGATGAAGGTCCGACGAAACCCGATCAAAACTCCAAAATGGCTGCACCCCAGGTGAGACCAGCACCAAAAACAACGAGCAGCACGAGGTCTCCCGGCTGGATCCGGCCCTCGCGAACGGCTTCGTCTAGGGCAATGCCCACACTGGCCGCGCTGGTGTTGCCATAGCGATCCACATTGACGAAGACCTGATCGGCAGTGGCGCCCAAGCGGTCGCCAACGGCACTCAGAATGCGCTGGTTGGCTTGATGCGGGATCACGCAGCGGATCTGCTCGATGGACAGGCCACACCGCTCGAGCACTTCATTCGAGGCGGACACCATGGCTTGGACGGCGTTCTTGAAGGTCTCCTTCCCGTCCATCCGCAGGAAGTGACGGCGATCAGCCACCGACTCCGCCGTCGCCGGACAAGCACTACCACCACCCGGAAGCTCCAAGAGGCTCGCTTTCGAGCCATCGGATCCGAGGCACGTCGTCAGAAGACCACGGGCGCCCGGCCGATGCTTCAAGATGGCGGCACCGGCACCGTCCCCGAAGAGCACGCACGTGTTGCGGTCGGTCCAGTCCACCACGGAACTCATCTTTTCGGCACCAATGATTAGGACCGTCTCATGCGCACCGGCCTCGACAAATCGGGCCCCGATATCCAAGGCGTAAACAAACCCGCTGCAGGCAGCCTCGATGTCAAAAGCCACGGCCCGGTGAGCGCCCAATTTCTGCTGCACCAAGCAGGCAGTGCTCGGGAAGGGCATGTCCGGGGTGATGGTAGCGACAATGATTAAGTCGATGTCGGCGGCCGTGACCCCGGCGGCGGTCATCGCCCGACGGGCCGCTTCCAAGGCCATGTCTGAAGTCGTTTCAGTGGCTGCAGCGATCCGACGCTCCCGAATGCCGGTGCGGCTGGTGATCCACTCATCCGAAGTCTCCACCATCCGCTCCAGATCGGCGTTGGTCATCACGCGTTCCGGCACATAGGAACCGAGCCCCACGATGGAGGCCGAGCGAAGCGTTGCGCGATGGGTTCGGGGATGGTTCAAGAGATTCTCTGAAGATCAAGGGGTCTGGGTCGGAGTAGCAGGAGGCACCGGCCCTGGAGAATTGGACACAGGCAAGTTGGGTGAGGTCAATGCCACAGCCGAGGCCGCTTGGGCTATGGCAGAAACCAACGTCTCGTTGAGTCCCAGTCTCACAAACCGAACCGCCTGAGTCATGGCGTGCCGAACATTCGAGCGTTTGGCACTGCCGTGGATCTTGATCACGCAGCCGTGGATTCCCAAGAGCGGTGCCCCGCCGTAAGCCTCGGGGTTCATCCGCGTCCGGATGCGCTGCAAGCCCCCACGTGCGATGGCCGCTCCCAGCATTCGCCACGGGTTGGCCGTCAACTCCTCGCGAAGCATCGCTCCCACCGCCTTGCCGAGGCTCTCTGCGGACTTCAGGACGATATTCCCGACGAATCCATCACAGACGCACACGTCCACGCCGTCCATGAACAGATCGTAGCCCTCGCAGTAGCCGGTGGAGTTGAGGCCTGAAGCCCGGATCAAAGGCAACGCCGCACGGGTCAGATCGGTCCCCTTGGACTCTTCGGTGCCGTTGCTCAAGACGCCCACTCGGGGACTTTGCTTGCCCAACATGGCGCGCGAGTAGGCCGACCCCATCACCGCGAACTGAAGCAAGTTTTGTGGGGTACACTCCGGGTTGGCTCCACCATCTACCAAGACCCATGCCCCCGATTGGGATGGCATGATGCAGGCGATGGTGGGGCGCTCGATGCCCTCAAGAGTTCGGAGACGGATGGTGGCGGCTGCGACGATGCCACCCGTGTTGCCGGAGGAAATCACCGCATCGGCCTTGCCGTCCCGCACCAACTCGACAGCCCGGAGAATCGAACAGTCTTTCTTTTTGCGAAGACC
>CANHYD010000292.1 GCA_947464705.1 Verrucomicrobiota bacterium
GCGTCTTCCAGGATGGTCGTCGGTGCCACCCGAGCCAGCGCGCTGAAGGCGGATCGTCGGGCTCCGGCCAGCGCGTTGGCCTCAGCCTCATCGGCGGCCCGGCGAATCTGCTGGCACCCGTTGGCCCGGGCGATCTCCTCCATGCGCGCCGCCTCGTCGGCCACCTGGGCCGGATGCCCGTCGGTCTCCATGAGCAACAGCGCCTCGCAGTCGGGCAGCCCGATCTTGGCGTAGTCTTCCACGCAGCGGAGGGTTGTGCGGTCGAGAAATTCCAACGTGCAGGGAATGATCTTGGCCGCGATGATGTCGGACACGGTCTGAGCCGCGGCGTCCATCGCATCAAAGGTGGCCACCAGGGTCTGCTTGGCCGCCGGTTGGGGGATGAGTCGCAAGAGAATCCGGGTGATCACGCCCAAGGTCCCTTCGCTGCCGATGAAGAGATCCTTGAGCGAATACCCGGCGACGTCTTTCACACACTTGTTGCCCGTGAAGAGGATCTCCCCGTCGGGCAGCACCACCTCGAGGCCCATCACGTAGTTGCGGGTGATGCCGTACTTGAGCCCGCGCAGCCCCCCGGAATTCTCGGCCACATTGCCACCGATGGTACTGATTTTCATCGACCCCGGATCCGGTGGATAGAATAGGCCAACGGCCGCCGCGGCCTCGGCGATTTGCACGGTGGTCGCCCCGGGCTCTGTCAGGAGCGTCAGGTTGGCACGGTCCACCTCCAGGATGCGATTCATCCGCACCGTGCACAGAACGATACATCCCGGAACCGGCAATGATCCTCCGCTGAGGCCCGTCCCGGAACCCCGCGTGACGACCGGCGTCCGGGTCCGTTGCGCCAACCGCAAGACGGCCTGAATATCGGCCGTGTCCCGGGCGAACACCACGCACCCGGGTTGTTGTTGGAGTGCGGCCGTGCCGTCGAAGGCATAGACCAACAGGTCTTCGGGCGCAGTCAGGACCAAATCCGGCCCGAGAAGCTGGGTCAGTTCGTGGATGATTTCCGGAGAGCACGCCATGGTTCAGGCCTTATTGGAGTTCTGCCGACGGGCTTTCCAGGCTTCCCAGACCACGGGCAGCACCGACACAAAGATGATGCCGAGCACAATCACCTCGAAGCGCTTCTTCACAAACGGGAGCTGCCCCAGGAACCAGCCCGCCGGAAGGATCAATCCCACCCAGGCCACCGCCCCAACGACGTTGAAGAACATGAACCGAGAGCGGTTCATCGCCCCCATGCCCGCCACGAAGGGGGCGAAAGTGCGAACGATGGGCACGAAGCGCGCCAAGATGACGGTCTTGCCACCATAGACTTCGAAGAAGTGGTGGGTCTTCTGGAGGTATTCGGGCCGGATAATCTTTGGAAACCGCACGGTCAGATAATCACCCGCGTACTTCCCCACGGAGTAATTCAACGCATCCCCGATCACGGCGGCGACGATCATCAAGATTCCGGCCACCCAAACATTGAGGCCCGAGTCCGGGTTCGCCGCCACCGCGCCGACGGCGAACAACAAGGAATCCCCCGGAAGCACCGGAGTCAGCACCAGCCCAGTCTCGGCGAAGATGATGAGGAAGAGAATGCCATAGACCCAGGCGCCCTGATTGCGGGTGAGGTCAAACAGGTGGTCTTGCAAATGCAGCACCACGTCGAGGAAGGCCTTGATCAGATCCATGAGGGGTTGGTTTGGGGCCGGGTTTCAGCGTGCCACCGTGCGGCTCGAGGGGGCCGAGCAACTCTGAACCTCATCGACCTCTTGAGTCTCCAGGCGAATCGATCGCCGAATGAACACCCAGGCGATGGCCCAGACGAAGGGGAAGAACAACACCCCCAGCACCAACCACGACAGTGTGAAACCACCGACGCGGCGAGACATCAGTTCCGGAGCCAAATAATTGAGGAGCGGTAGTCCTACCAATGCCAACAAAAAGGCACTCGCGCAGAGGATGGACAAGGTCAACTGCCGCCGCATCAGACGGTGGAGAAACGCCTCGGAGTGAATGTCCCCGGAGGGAGTGGCGGGGTCGGACATGCGGGCAGGATGGCGCGAAAGACCGGCCGCCGTCCAAGCGATTTGCAGGAGACCCTTGCTCACCATTGCCCCGAACCAGGTCCCGATTCAGGATCTTCCCCATGAGGGTCACCGTTTATTGCGCATCGAGTTCGGCAGCACATCCGGAGTTTGCGCAGGCAGCCCATGACTTAGGCACCCTTCTGGCTCGCGAAGGCGCGACCACCGTCTATGGAGGAGGCGCCATTGGATCGATGGGCAGGCTGGCCGACGGGGCCCTGGCCGCTGACGGACGCGTGGTGGGAATCCTGCCCCGATTCATGGGGGACTTGGAATGGGCGCATCCCCGGCTGAGTGAGGTCATCTGGACCGAGACCATGGCCGAGCGCAAACAACGGTTGGCCGCCGAGGGCGACGCCATGGTGACGCTGCCCGGAGGCACGGGCACGCTGGAGGAATTGCTGGAAGTCCTCACACTGAAACGCCTGGGTCTGTTCTTGAAGCCGGTGGTCATCGTCAATCAACGCGGGTTCTACGACCCGTTGATCCGCCTCCTCGACGACTGCGTGAGCGAATCCTTCATGCATCCCCGGCACCGGGAGATGTGGACCGTCGTGGACCGGGTAGAGCAGGTCATTCCAGCGATCCGATCCAGCCCGACCTGGACCGCGGAGGCCCGAGACTTCGCCGTGCAACGCCTGGTTTGACCCTGCCCGGGTGACGTTCCCGCTTGCGGCCGACTGAGCGGCAGACGGAGGCTCGAACCATGGAGTTCGTGCAACGCCTGTGGACAACCCTCCTGTCGGCCGCCCTCTGCCTCACCTCAGTCACCACCCTCGGTGACACGCCTGCCGATCCCAACGCGGCCTGGCTGGCCGAGCACTACACCAAGTACGAACATCGCATCCCCATGCGCGACGGGGCCCGACTGTTCACCCGGGTGTATGTGCCCAAGGACGACTCCGAGACGTATCCGATCCTGCTGACGCGGACGCCCTATACGGTGAAGCCGTACGGTGTGGACAACTACAACGACCCGGACGGCACCTTCGCCGCCCTGGCCAAGGACCGCTTCATCATGGTCTCCCAAGACGTGCGCGGCCGGTTCGGCTCGGAGGGAACCTTCGTCCACATGCGCCCCTTCAATCCCAACAAGGGCCCCAAGGACACGGATGAAAGCTCGGACGCCTGGGACACCATCGACTGGTTGGTCAAAAACACGCCGAACAACAACGGCAAGGTGGGTATGTTCGGCATCTCCTATCCGGGTTTCTACACCTCCATGGGCATGATCGACTCGCACCCTGCGCTCAAGGCGGCCAGCCCGCAGGCCCCGATCACCGACTGGTTCATCGGCGACGACATCCACCACAACGGCGCCTTCTTCCTGTCGCAGAACTTCGGTTTCTTCTGGTGGTTCGAATTGCCCAGCGAAGATCCCCTGAGGGATACCGGCCGGAAGTTCGTCTTCAACAACGCCGACGGTTACGACTTCTTCCTGCGGATGGGATCGCTCGGAAACTCTGAGTCGCTGCATTTCAAAAAACGCGTCCCGATCTGGACGGAGTTCCTCGATCACCCGAACTACGACGCCTACTGGCAGGCCCGCAACATCCGCCCCCACCTCAAGAACGTGCGCTGTGCGGTACTGACCGTGGGCGGATGGTTCGACGGCGAAGACCTCTTCGGAGCCCTGGAAACCTA
>CANHYD010000293.1 GCA_947464705.1 Verrucomicrobiota bacterium
ACCCGATCGACTTGAGCCATGGGCGGCGGCTCCGGAGAACCCTGAACCCGACCCGAGACCCACGGAACGCGTGGCTCGGCCGAAGCCAGAAAGCTCATCCAACATGCCATCCATGCGCCAAACCACCTGCGGGAGAACATAGAACCACCCTATGGCTTGCATGGCGCGATTTCAAACACGGCCAAAGGACTCTCCAACCGAAGCAAAAGTCTCTCGAACCCCCAGTGTGTTTATCGGGCAGGAATAGGACCCAGGATGCGCACCTCGAATGGGGCCAATGCCGGCATCCATCCGTCGGCGTCCACGGCCAGTTCTTCTCCGGCGCGAACGTCGGGAAGGCGCACCTCGGCCCACTTCGCGTCGGTGAGTCGGAGTTGCTGGAGGCGCTCGGTGGTGTTGACCAGGACCCAGTAGTCGCCCGGAACCACAAAACCATTGCCCCGCTCCACCGTGTTCACCGACCAAATAATCGGAGGCTCCAGGGCCTCGTTGCGGCGGTCGGTCATCATCTCGGAACGCGGAGGCCGCTTCGAAGTGGCTGGCGCGGCAAAGAGGGGCTCCCAGCGGCGAATTTCCTGAACCACATTGGTCAGGGCCCTCCAGGTGTCCGGGTGCCGAGGCATCTCCCAGGTGCCATCGCGGTAGGGATAAAAAACAACGCCGTCGGCCCCCAGCAGGCGGGCTCCCCAAGTCATGCTGCGCAATTCGGCTTCGGTGGGCGGTCTCGGGGCAAAGGGCGGCGGAAACGGCTCCACCGCTTGGTAGGCCCCCCAATCCATGGACTGGATCACCGCATAGAACTGCTTGCCTCCGACTCGCGCCGCGGTGGCCCCATGGCGCATGTGCTGGAAAAAGGCAGGCACGGGAATCCACCCCACCGGGTAGAAATCGACCATCAGTAGGTCGGCCGTGTGGAACTTGGCGAGGTTCCAGCCGCGGGCCACCACCAGCGCCGTGGGTTTTTGGGCCCCGGCCGATTTGACGGTGTCGCGGGCCAGTGCGACCTGCTCAGCGGGGACTTCATTCAAATCGGGCTCATCGATGAGGTACCAGCCGGACAGGGCCGGATGCCGATCCCATCGCCGCACGGTTTCACGCACCTTGGCCGCATCGAACGCGCTCCCGGCCGAACTGCCTGGGCTGGCAATGACTCCCAGCCCGAGGCGAGCCGCAGCGTCCATGTAGGCGGGATCGAGCCCCCCCATCACCAATGAAAACCCGGCCGCGTGGACCGCCTGCAAATCAGCAACACCCGGCACCCCATAGACGCCCACCGGAAAGGATTTGGAGACCGATGGAATGGATGCCGGGACGCGAGTGTGCGGCAGGCGCTGGCAGGCCGACAGCGCTCCCAGAATGGAAACCCAGAGTACCCATCGAACCCAACGTGGCGACGGGGGCAGGCGTTGGAAAAGAGTCATGGGCTGAGGCGAATCGAGGGACAATTCAGGCGGCGAAGATCTTCTGTCGGATTTGTTCGACCGAGGCCGTGCCGGTCGTGCCGAGTTGATGAATCACGCAGTTGGCTGCGGCCATGGCCAAGTGCATGGCCTCGGGCAGATCGGCCCCTGCGGCCAATGCCGCGGTGAGATTGGCGCTCACGGAATCACCGGCGCCCACGATGTCGATCGGCCCGCACACCGGATAGGCAGGCACATGGGCCACTGCACCCTCGGCCGAGGCACCGATCATCCCCCGCTCCGCCAGCGTGATGAACACGGGGCGCTTCAACGACATTGCCATGGAGCGGGCTGCTGAAACCACAGCCGACGGATCCGACAGGCTGCGCCCGGTCAGGCGACCCAACTCCGCCGCGTTCATCTTCCAGTGGGCTGCAGGCCAGCCCTCGAGTCCACGACGACTGTCGGCGACGATGGGCAAATTGGGGTGAGCGGCGGAAAGTCGCCCAAGACGTTCGCGGACTTGGGCAGTCACGACGCCGGTTTCCGGGATGTCCACCTGGTCCATCACCATCCAGGCATCGGCGCCGGCGGGATCGCCCGCAATGCGATCCATCGCCGCCACGACCGCCGCCTGGGCATCGACCGGGGTCGGGGTGAAATTCTTGAGGTCGAGGCGACTCAACTCTTCGGGAGGCTGGCCCGCCCGATGCAGTAGGGGCTTGGTGTAGGTGAAGGTGTTCCGCGCTGGGACGGCCACAAAACCCGCCAGATCGACGCCTTGCCGGGCGGCAAGCGCCCGGTGCAACTCAAAGCCCTCGCCGTCATCGCCACGAAGTCCGAGGCACCGGATAGTGCCCACCCCAAGCGCGACCAAGTTGTTGAGCACGGTGCCTGCGGCCCCAGGCAAGCACCGCACCCCGGTGATATTGTGCACCGGCAACCCGGTCTCGATGGAGATCTCGGAGCGGGCCGGATCGATATCGAAATACCGATCGAGGCAGAAGTCTCCGAGCAATGCCACCCGGAGCCGGGGATATCGACCGGTGATAAATTCAAACCGTTCGGCGGTCATCCCAGGTCTCATGACAGGCGTGGTTGTGGGGGGGGCCGGAAAACCTTCCCGACGATCGAGCCCCAAGGCTATTCTTTGAAGATCAGCTCACCATCGTGACGGGTGACGCCGCGGAATGCCGCCAAGAGTTTGGCCGTCATCGGTCCCGGCTTTCCGTCGCCGATCACTCGGCCATCGACCTTCACCACAGGCACCATCTCGGCCGCGGTGCCGGTCAGGAACATCTCGTCAGCGGTGTAGATGTCGTAGCGGGTCAGGTTGGGCTCTCCGACCTGAATCCCCATGTTCCTGGCGCAATCGACGACCGTGTTGCGCGTAATGCCGTAGAGGGCACCGGCGCTCAGTGGGGGCGTGTAGAGCTTGCCCTTCTGGACGATGAAAATGTTGTCACCGGTGCACTCGGCCACATAGCCCTCGGAATTGAGCATGATGGCTTCCTCGACGCCGATCAGGTTGGCCTCGATGCGAGCTAGGATGTTGTTGAGGTAGTTGAGCGACTTGATGGCCGGGTTGACCGAGTTGACCAGCATCCGGGTGGTCGGGACGGTGGCGATGGTCATGCCCTCCTGATACACGGACTCCGGATAGAGCTGGATGGTCGCAGCGATGATGATGACTGAGGGTTTCGGGCAACGGCGCGGATCGAGGCCGAGGGTTCCCTTACCCCGGGTGACGATGAGACGGATGTACCCTTCGCGCAGGCCATTGGCTCGGCAGGTCTCCAAGCAGGCTTCCATCATCTGCTCCTGCGTCATCGGAATCTCCAAGAGGATGGCCTTGGCCGACCAATAGAGGCGCTCGATGTGCTCCCGCAGTTTGAAGATGCGGTTGTGATACATGCGGATGCCCTCAAAGACACCGTCGCCATAGAGCAGACCGTGATCGAAGACGCTGATGGTGGCGTCGGCTTCGTCGCGCAACTGACCGTCGATGTAGACCTTCATTGGTTTTGCTTGGCCCACGCTACGTGAGCGCGGCATCCGGCCGCAAGCGCCACCGCAAACGGGCACAGCGGGCATCGGATCGGGAGGGCCGTTAATACGGAGGCAAAATATGTGAGAATGTCCCCTTTTGTGTAAATGTGAGGGACTGATAGGCATTAAGTGCCTCGCGCCCGTGGTCTCCCCTCGGTAAGGCGTCGTCGTCGGAAATCAAAGACAACGACACCAACCTAACCCGAAAGGAGACCGATGAGGAAAGTGATGGCCGGAATGGTCCTACATGGCAACAACGTGATGGTGG
>CANHYD010000294.1 GCA_947464705.1 Verrucomicrobiota bacterium
CGGATCTCCGCACTCGGGTCCAGAATGCTCGTCAGGAGAGTCCCCCAATGATCCCGCTGATAGGAAGTCAGGTCCGGCCCCACCGAGCCCCCTTTGAAGAATAACCGATGGCACCCGGCGCACCGCTGCTGGAAGAGCGCCTCGCCCGAGTACGGATTGCCCGGAGCCTTCCGCAGCACCTCCTCGATCTGACGGATCCGCGCGGCGAGTTCCGGAGCAGACCCCGAGGGCGAACCCGACCGCGGTGCCGCGGGCCACACCGCCGAGACCCTACGGCGCACCGCCGCATCGGGCGACCGCCGCAGGCGCTCTACCCACTCCGCTGGGATCGAGCGACGGTCCACCCCACCCCGATCCACTGCCTCCATTAGGGCTAGGCTCCAGGTCGGTCGGCTCGCCAGGAACTCCAGCGCCGAATTGCGCAGTTCCGGAGACGCCCCCGGCAAGATTCCGAGCGCCACCGACGCCAGTACCGGATCCTCCTCGATTCCCAGGCCCGACAGGGCCGCCTGACGGATCGGCACCGGAGCGGCCGCATCTTTCAGCAGCCCGACGAGCACCGAGCGGAGACCCGGTGCACGGATTTCCACCAACGTCTTCACCCAGTCCACCTTCTCGGGCACTGACGCGGCCGAGGTCTTCAGGCGATCCAATGCCTCCGGCAGAGCGACCGGATCCCGCTGGCGCAGTCGTAAACTCAATGAAGCCTTCCCGCGACGCGCCAAGGCTTGAACCAGTTCCTCCGGCAAGGCCGACGCATCGCGTCCGCGGAAGGCCTCCTCGAACCCGACCATCAGCGCGCTCACCGACTCCGCGTCCGGCGCCCGTTCCAGCAACCCCGCGGCATCCAGCAGGTCCTGCCGGCGGCCCTGCACGGCGCAGCGACGCATCAACCGCGGCAGCACCGCGGTCCTCGCCAGAGGACGCTTCCAGAGCGCATCGGTCTTCCAAAGATCCAGGATGGCTGTGCGGTCCGACGGCCAGTGCGACTCCACCACCCACCAGCACAGCAGGGGCACGCAGGGATCGGACACATCCTCGTCATGGGCCAGGAGCGCCGTCACCAGCGGCAAGGCCTGGGCCGCGGGCAACCGCCGAGCCGAGGCCGCCAACTGCGCCCGCACCCGAACCTCGGTCTCGCGCGGGATCCGGTGCAGCCACGCCTCGAGCAACGGACGCCCAATGTGGCGCGCATCGCCCATCAAGCGGACCGACCATTCGCGAATCAGCGCCGACGGATGCTCGATGAGCTGGACAGCCTGCTCCTCCTTAAGACCGCCCGCCTGATGCAGAGCCCACAGCGCGGCGATGGGTGCGTCAGCGGCCAACACGCGCCCCTTCAACCGAGCCAGCAAGTCCGAGCCAGACGAATCGGATCGCCTACCAGGACCGCCCGAGATCTTTTCAGCCAGCACCCGCGCCGCCATCAACCGATGCCACCGGTTCGAATGGGTCAACGCCGCCAACAACGCCTCCGGTGTCTTGTCGTCGAGGCGCACGTCTTTCACCAACGGAAGATCCGCCCCGCGCAGTCGATACAACCGGCCCGTCGTCGGATCGATCTGGCTCTGGTAGTGCTGACCGTGGGCGATGTAGTGCTCGTAGAAATCGGCGATGATGATCGACCCATCCGGGGCATTGGCCAGGTAGACCGGTCGAAATGCTTCGTCACTGCAATGGAGCACCGGCCCCAGATCGCGGGTGCCGAAGGTGGCACCGATGCGGTGCCGGTCGGTGGACAGCACGACGTTGTGCAGCGGATCGAGCCAGAACAGTTGCCCCTGCCGGGACGGCGGCAAAGCGGCTCCTTCCACCACCGACAAGATGTGCGTGAAGCGCTGGAACGGGGCCGCTGGGGCCATCCAGGGCAATTGCCCGAAGGTGTACGGGTTGCGTGGCGGCCCGAACTTGCCCGGGTCGGCCCCCTGCTTGAGGTAGTAGCCGCCCTGCTGGTAGTGCCAGCCGCGGGTCTCCGATCCGTTGTGGCCACTGAAGAGCCGTCCCTCGCCATCCAGCTCCAGGCCGAAGACATTCCCGCTGCCCTCGGCGAAGAGTTCGTACTCCCGACTCACCGGGTGATAGCGCCAGACCATGCAGCCCTCGAAATGGATGCCTGGAGCCCCTTCCGGATCGAGGCCTGGCCGGACCACCCGGCTGGTGGTGGTGCTGCCCTGCCCACCATAAATCCACCCGTCGGGTCCCCAGACCAACCCATTGGCCACCGAGTGGGTGTCCTCGAGCCCGAAGCCGGCGAGGTGCACCACCGGAGGGCCATCCGGGACGTCGTCACCATTGGCATCCGGGAAGAACAGCAAGTAGGGCGTGTTCATAACCCACACCCCGCCCCGCCCCGGCAAGACGGCATTGGCCATGTTGAGCCCGTCGAGGAACACCGTCTGTCGGTCGGGCAACCCGTCGCCGTCGGTGTCCTCATGCACGGTGATCCGATCGCGTCCGGGCACATGGCGCGGCGGCGGCTCTGGCACCCGGTCGTACTGGGCCCGATAATACTTGTCGCGACTGAGCATCCGCGAGCCCGCCGGATAGGGGTATTGGCGATACTGAGCCACCCACAGGCGCCCCCGGGCGTCGAAGCTGAAATGTGTCGGTTGAGCCACCTCCGGCTCGTGCAACAGCAAGTCCACGCGAAGGTCTGCCGCCGGCTTCATCAGCGCCATCGTCTCGGCCGGGGTCTTTTTGGGGCCGGGCACGAATCGCTGCGCCTCACCCAGCACACGGTGCGACTCATGGTACTGGTCAAAGGCAGCCCGGGCCGGGCGTTCCGTTCGAGCCGTGGCTTCCGAGCCCGGGGACGCAACGGACTCCGCCGGTCGCCACTCCCAGACGCCCTCGAGGATGGCCTCGTTAAAATAGTCCATCACGAAGGGAGCCTCGCCCTGAAAACCGCTGCGTCCGTCGGGATGGTAGGCCCGGATGAAGAGGCCATTCCACTGGCCCTGCTTCAGCAACCCCGGCGGGATCTTGTGCCGGTGGTTTCCCGCGATTCCATCCTGATACTCCGGGGGAAACGTGCCACCCCGTCCCACCGACACCCCATTCACGAAGACTTCGTGGGCCCCGGAGAATCCGCGCAGGTTCAAAGTCACCGATTCGGCGAAGAGGTTCCGCTCGTGCGGCGTGAAGAAACTGTCATGGGGCTTGAACCAGGCCCGGTACCAGCGCCAAGGCGGGGCCGCCGAGGCGGCATCGGCAGGGATCGGCCCGGGGACGGGTACCGGCTGCCACGCATCCGTTGCATCGACGGCAGATCCGGAGCAAGGGATTGCCGCCAAGATCAACCCAACGGTCAGGAGCAACGACAACACACGGGGCATGATGGAGGGAACCCTGCCTCGCAACCCGCCGGAACGGCAGCGCAAAAGCACATCGTGGACCGGGAATGGATCGTTGGGGCTGGGATGTCGGCTTCAGGCCAGCAACAAAACCTCAAGGCCGACGGCATGGAATGTGTCGCTCGGTTGGCGGAAGTGCAGATCGACCACCGTCCGGGCAGGCGGATTCCGTTCGCGATAATGCCTGGGGGGGCTGAGCCCCCACTCGAGTTGGATGGGAGGCCTGACGCAAGCCTCGACCGCGATCAGCGCGCGGGTTCGGAAGACCGAAGCCGTCCCAGCGCCTCGCGGACCTGGGCGTCCGATGGATCCAGCGCCGCCGCTTTCTCCAACAATGGAAGAGC
>CANHYD010000295.1 GCA_947464705.1 Verrucomicrobiota bacterium
AGGGAGTCGGGCTTTGAAGTCTGCCAGAGAGCCGCTGAAGCGTTTCCCTCTCGAAACAACACTCTCTGAGATTCGGTTTTTAATGGGTTTCAATCCCACATCGAATCCGATGAATGGCTCTTACCTTTTCCGTGGCGAAAGTTCGAACCGGACCGATATTGGTTGAACGCAGACATGGCTACGACCACCGAGACCCTTCACTTCGAGAATGCCCGCGCCGCCCTTCAGTTGCTTGGGGGTGATGAACGCAACTTGCACGCCCTCGAAAAAGAACTGGGACTCAAGGCGACGGCTCGGGATGGGTGGATCCGGTTGGAGGGCGAGACCGAGGACGTGGCCCGCGGAGTGAAGCTATTCCAGCTCTTGGAGGCGGCCCAAAAAGATGGATCCCCCGTGAAGGCCCGGGATTTCACCCACGCGCTGCACGTGGTGAAGCACGATGGAGCCGCTGCCCTTCAGGCGCTGTTCCACCAAAAGATCAGCACCTCGATCAAGAAGGCGGCCATCACGCCCAAGACCGTCGGCCAGCAGCGTTATGTCACGGCGATCCGGGAGCACGATGTCACCTTTGGCATCGGTCCGGCCGGAACAGGCAAGACCTACCTCGCCATGGCCATGGCCGTGAACGCGCTCAAGGAGTCCCGTGTCGGTCGCATCATCCTGACCCGACCGGCCGTCGAGGCGGGGGAGGCCTTGGGATTCCTGCCCGGCGACCTGTACCAGAAGCTCGATCCGTACTTGCGGCCACTCCACGACGCGCTTCAGGACATGATGCCGGCGGAGGAAATCCAGAAGAACATGGAGCGGGGAGTCATCGAGATCGCTCCCTTGGCTTACATGCGCGGCCGTACCCTCAACCAATCCTTCATCGTGCTGGACGAGGCCCAGAACACCACGGCGGAACAAATGCTCATGTTCCTGACCCGCCTGGGTTTCGGGTCGAAGGCCGTCATCACTGGAGATCCCTCCCAGATTGATCTGCCCAACAGCAAGCGTAGCGGACTGGTGGAAGCCGAGACGGCCTTGCAAGGGGTCGAGGGTGTGTCGTTGATTCGCTTCGAGAAGAAAGACGTGGTCCGGCACCCGTTGGTGCAACGCATCGTTCACGCCTACGAACGCCATCGCGGAACGCAGCGGGCTTGATCATCGGCACTCGTCACCCATTCCGGACGATGCCGAAACCCAGGATCAACACCAGCACGACCACCCACAGGTAGCGGAACTCCAGCGGTTGAGGGAGACGGCGCCCAGTCATTCGTTGGATGGCCCAAGCGCTGACGACGTAGGCTCCCACCGGCAGCAACGCCACGAACAGCGGGTTGAGTCGCCACGCCGAGCGGAGGTCTCCGTGAAGGAGCGCATGAGTGGCCCTCAATCCGCCGCATCCCGGGCAGAGCAGTCCGGTGACCTGATGAAACGTGCAGCGCGGAAAGAAGATCTGCCCCTGGGGTTCAAAGCGCCAGAGCAGGGCCAGGGCGATGAGTGCTGAGCCGGCGATGGCTGAGACCAGCGCCACATTCCACCGGTTCGCCCCGAATTTCAAAGCAGTCGGCTCCCCCATGGCCGTTGACGGTGAGGGCGGGGGCTCCGGGGAGCCAGGCAACACAGGCGGCGCCGTCATGGTCCCTGTCGACGGGGGGTGAGTGGGCTCAGTGGAAGGATTTGCGGACTTCCTCATTGCTGAGGACGACCAGCGCCCAAATGCCGAAGGGCAGGCCGGTGCAGCAGCAGGCGCTCAGGCACGGCACCATTCCGATGATCACGCCTGTCATCACCAGACCATAGGAACGACGCTGGAGCATCTTAATGCCGGCCATCAGCGTCAGCACGGACATGACCAGCGCCAGCAGGTTGAGCGGGAGATTGAAGGTCTCCATCATCGACAGGTAGCTCTTGAGGAAGCCGGCCGCCTCGGGGGGAAGTCCGGGCGGCAGTTCGGTGTTCTTGGAGGAACCCACCAACGTGGCGATGACCCCGTACAGGGAAAGCAAACCACCCAGAGCTCCGGTGGTGATGATGCCGATCGCCGGAATCTTCAGCTTTTGGTCGATGACCGATTCGGAGATGCCCGGGGTGGATGGACGAAAACCGCTGCCGTAAGGGGAGGATTGGGAGGATTGGGCCAGGCTTCCTGATGAGGGTGAGGCGGGGGGCGCGGCGATCGACGCTGGGAGCACCCCCAGCACGTCGGCGAATTCCGGGAAATCACCGAGAGTCTTCCACAGCGACTCCCCGTCGGCGCGCGCCGGTGAAAACCGGTTGAGCCGGTTCTCGCTGATCCATTGGCGGAGTTGGTCGGACGAAACCGGTCCGTATTCTTTCTGATCGGCGCCTTGGATGTAGTACATGGCTGGTGTGATGAAGCTTCCGTGATTCCTGTGGCTACAATGGATGGATTATCGCGTCAGTTCAATGGGCCGTAGAGCCCGAGGCGGACGTCGACGAGTCTCGGTATTGATAACGCAGGGCCACGAAGACGAACCCGACGGCCACCACCGCCAGCATGGCGGCACAGAGGTTGAAGAAGCTGACCCCGGAGACATGCAGTACTTCGGTGCCGTCGGCCAGGCGTTCCTTCACGTTGAGGCCAAAGACTTTGGCGATGGCCAGATTGCCTAGGGCTGTGGTCAGCAACCAGAAGCTCATCATCGTGCTGCGCATGGAAGCCGGCGCTTCCCGGAAGGCAAACTCCAGTCCGGTGTTGGAAACCAAGACCTCGCCGGCCGTTAGAACAATGTAGGGAAGTGTCTGCCACAGGACGCTCAATTTCTCCCCGCCCGACACACGTTGCTCGATGAGGGCCACCATGACGAACGAGATGGCCGTCAGGAACAGGCCTGCACCCATGCGACGCAAGGTCGTGACTCGAAGCCCCGACTTCTCGGTCACTGGGAAGAGCACATAGGTGAAGATCGGGACCATGAGCATCACTAGCAGGGCGTTCATGGACTGCATTTGCTCGGCACCGATGCGGTCACCAATGATGAAGCGCAGGACGGGGCCGACGATGGGCAGACCCAAGGTGCCTTCACTGAAGATGTAAGGGGTCATCTTGTCTCCCTGAAGCACCCAGGTGGTGCTGTTCTGGTCCCAAAGCGCCCAAAAGAAGGGGATCAGAGCGAAGACCATAGCCACCTTGGTGGCGGCTTTGGCGGCATGAACCTGCTCGAACGAATAGCGGCTTTCACAAGCGCTCCAGAAGCCGGCTCCTTGCCGACGCCCGGCCGGATGGGTGAGGGCATGCCATAGCATTTCCCAAAAACTCCCACCCTTCGGCCCGGAAGGAGGCATGTGCTGATAGTGCTTCCGGCCCATCCAGAACAGCAGTGTGGCCAGACCCATGAAGATGCCCGGGACACCGAAGGCCCAGCCGTATCCGTAGTCTTTGGCGACGCGGGGGATGACCAAGAACGAGAAGAAGGATCCGAAATTGATGCTCCAGTAGAACAGCCCGTAGGCTCTCTGGAGCAGGTGTCCTTGACCGGCGTGGAACTGATCGCCGACGAAGGCCGAGACACAGGGTTTGATGCCGCCACCGCCGAAGGAGATCAGCGCCAGACCCGCGTAGAGCAGCCAAAGCTTGTTCTCCTGCGTTTGTACCAAATCGGCCAGAGCCAACACCCCGTGGCCAAGGCAGTAAAACAGGGAGATGAAGAGGATAGTCTTGTACCGGCCCAGGACGCGATCCGAGA
>CANHYD010000296.1 GCA_947464705.1 Verrucomicrobiota bacterium
AACGGGCATCGATGAACTTCTTCATGTCGGCCAAGGCCGAGGCGCGTCCGGAGGCACTCATGCCGCCGAGGCTCGACCAGCGGGCCGCATGGCGCGGGACCTCCGATTCCACCTCCTGGGCCATGGAGTCCAAGAGGCCCTGGACCCGGGCGGGCCGGAAGGTCGCATCGGCGTGGGCCGCCATGCGTTGGGCCATGCGTTGCCGGAACCGCGTGTTGGCCTTGAGTCGCGCCAGCAACTGGTCCGACGAAAGCATCTCAGACAGGACGTTGCCGTTCAGTTGCGAGGAGCGGAACGTTTGATCCATGTCGGGCAGAAACCATTGCCAGCGTCCGCTGGGGGTGCGTGGACGCCAGAACTCCCGGTTGTGCGCCCAACTGGTGTTCTGTCCCCAGGATTCGGAGGCGATGAAATCGATGAAGCTCTCGATGTCGACCCGGGATTCGACCACCGCCCAAGCGGCCGGATCGTTCAGGTCCTGCGACTGGGCAAATTCGAGGAGTTCCAGCCAGTGAACCGTATCGCCTTTGTCGACTCCCAGTGTGATGGCCGAGGAGGTGACGTGCCCGTAGAGCAGATGGTCGATGTCGGTCGCATTCAGTCGGTGATGCTCGAAGAACCAGGCGTCGTCCCACCGGGAACGGACATCGTGAATGCCCCAGTAGGCCCCGTTGATAAACACCACGCTGGGCCGGTAATCCGACACGCCCACCTTCATTTGCCCGCGCTGGAGAAAGGGCCACAGGCCGTCCCGCAACATCTCCATGCTCCAAGCATCGCCGCCATCGCGCAGGGTCAGCGAGGTGTGGTTCGGGATGCCGGTGCCCGGGAAGAGATCATAGGCGAGGTTGTCATCGCCGTAGGCACCCCGCAGGGCGAAGTTCAACGCCCGTTGCGCGTGGACCCAGTTGTTCTCGCCGCCCATGCGGAATGCGCCCTTCACGCGGAAACCGGCCTGGCCGCCCGGGGCGAAAAACTCCAGTGATCCGGGGGCGTCCTTGTTCTTGTAGACATCACGCAGTCCGCGGTTGGAGCCGCCACTGACCACCGGCTCATGCTGGTTGTAGTAGATGCCCAGGCGGTCGCCGAAGAGCAGGTCAGGGTCCGAGACCACCGAGATCATCGGCAGGGATCCCAGGGTTTCGCCGATCAAGTAAGTGCGCGTGGCAATCGGACCATGGGGCCGCCCATCTTGGAAGACTCGGGCGCGGACGACGGTGTTCGAGGTCAGGGTGAGCGGCTCGGTGTAAGCCTGTGAATTTGGGGTCGGCACGGCTCCGTCCAGCGTGTAGCGCAAGATCCCGGACGGGGCGCTCAGCGTGACCTTCACGGGATTGGAAAAAACGCCACCCTCGGGGCTGATGAGCGCGGCGATTCCTGGGGAGCGAAGGTCGGGGACCTCAGTGCCGGAATTCGGAGCGCCGGGTGTGGGAGTCGCGAACTGGACCCAGTTTCCGGCCGCATTGCGGCCCCGAGAAACGTCAGGGATCTGGATCCCGTAGGTTTGGAGATCCACGTTGGTGGAGCCGGTGAAGCCCGACCCGGAGAGCGCCAAGTCGAAGCTGAGGTCGGAACTATTGGCCGCGCTTTGGTGCACTTCCACGGCCACCAGATTGGTGCCGGTGAGCAGGTGCGTGGCCGGAATGCGGTAGGTGGTGAAGGCGTTTTCGGCGGCCCCCGAAATGGAGGTCGTGGTGAGCGTCTTGAAGTCCACCGTCCCGGCCGGCAGGTTCTGCCGAACCACCTCGGCTCCATTGAGGTAAACGAGGGCGCCGTCATCGGCCAAGAGTTGGAGTTCGAGCTCCAGAATCCGGGTCGGGTCGGCCACGGTGAAGGCGTGCCGGAAATAGGTGGTGACGGGGTGGTTGGAACCCGCGGCCGCAGTCGTCAGGAGGGTGGTCTCGTCGCCATCTCCGTAACCGAATTGGCCCGCACCACTCGCCCAGAGGGCATCGTTGAAGCCCGGTGAGTTCCACGCGGTGCCGGCGTTGGATCCATCGTCCAGGTATTTCCAGCGGGCCGCGCCGGACTGAATCAGAACGGTGTTGGTGATCCCGGTGGCGTGGGTCAAGACGACCGATTCACCCAGAGCCGACAGCGAGAAATCGGTGTGGTAACCCTCGGTCGTGAACGTACGCCAAGGCCAATAGCCGCGGGGGTGGGTTTCGCCGGGAACAGCGTCTTCGCCATCGGCCCAGACGACCAGGTGCCCTTGGGCAGGCAAGACGGCCGTGCTGGGGAAGTTCCAGCGGAAGGGCTTTTTCGGGTCGTCGCTCAGATACCATCCCGCCAGCGAAACAGGCGCGGTGGTGGTGTTTTCCAATTCGATCCAGTCGGGATAATCCCCGAAATCAACGATGTCGGGATGGGACTGGGTATTGGAGGCGAGGAATTCGCTGATCCGAATTTGTGCCTGAGTTGCGATGGGGAGCAAACACAGTGCGGCGGCCAGCGACAGTTTCATTCGATGAGAAAAGTTTAGCAGTTCCCATGCCCTAGGTCAGGCCGGCAAATCCCCCCTGGGGTTGTCCAGTGAACGCCCTGCCTTGCGTTCAGGAGGACCCAGGGCCTATGGCCCCAGGTCCGTCGCCTCCCTCCTTCATGAGCCTTTGAGCCACTCCAGCCGGGGCTCAGGGGGCTTGGGTCAGGGTTTTGCGGCGATGCACCGCGTCGCCACCGCAGACGTACAGGTAGGCATTGCCCGGGCCGGCGAAGACACAGCTGTACACACCCTTGTCAGGGCGGGGCTTGGCGATGACGCCTCCGAGACGTCCACTCCAGTCGAACATCTGGACACCGGCATGGGAGGTCACATAAAGCCGTCCGAGCGCGTCCACGGTCGAACCATCACCACCGCTGTCCTTCTTGCCCGGGGGTACCACCAGGGTCATGGAACGCTCACCGGCGCTCAGGCTGCCATCAGCCGCGATGGCGAAGCTCCAGACATTCGTGCCGCCGTATTCCGAGACGTAGAGGAAATCCTGCTTGGGCGACAGAGCGATGCCGTTGGGCGAGGTGATGCCGCCGGCGACGGTGCGGGGGCGCGAGAGGGATTTGGCCGCGATGGGCACGGCCTGGACCTGGCCTGCGCCCGTGTCGGTGAAGTAAATCCAACCGGCTTTCGACACGATGAGGTCGTTGGGTTTTACGCCGGTGGCCACGTCGCGGATGGCTTGGGTGGCCGGGTCGATGGCCACGATCTTGGGCGATTCACCTTGGGTGGCGGCGTAGAACTGGCCGTCGGGTCCGAACTTCAGGCCGCTGATCTTGGGGCCATTGGTCAGCCACGGTTTGGCTTGGGTGGCTCCCACGGCCACGCGGTAAATCAGGCCCTTCGGCAGATCGGAGAAGTAGAAATTGCCCTGGGCATCGCCGCAGGCCCCGTCGGTGAAGCCGAACTGGTCGCCGACCAATTCCCAGGGGGCTTCGGTGCCGCCGCCAGCCAAGACCTTGTTGAGGGCTTCGTCGCCGTTCCAGTTGTTGGTGCTCGGAGCAGGGGGGCGCATCGTGGGACGCCACAGCCACCGCAGCGAGTCGGGCAAGATGACGCCGCCGTGCTTGCCGTTGTGCGCGCCGTCGCCCATCACGAACTGGGTGTCATAGCCGGCGAAGGTGAGCGCGCTGGCCATGGTGCGGTTGGCCAAGGGCCAGTCGCCGTGGAGGTTGT
>CANHYD010000297.1 GCA_947464705.1 Verrucomicrobiota bacterium
CCGATGAGTCGTGTCCGAGCCTGGACCACCAATTGGCGTTTTCCGGACAGAGTCAGGATGACCGGAGATCCGAAGGCATTGCCCATCATGCCGCCGCCATCCCGAACCCCATGCCACACCACCTGACCATCGGTTTTGCGCAGACGGGCAACACCCCCACCGGCCTGGACATAAACACTGTCGCCATCAACCAAGGGTGAGGAGACGAAGCCGAAGGTAGGCAGGTCTGAGCCGAACCGTTTCACGAAGTCCAACCGCCAACGTTCGGAACCGTCGGCCGTGTTCAGCGCCACCAACACATCCCGCATGCCGGCCACATAAAGCGTGTCACCCTCGAGGGCCGGCGTAGCGCGGATCCAATCCCCATTGGATCGTGCGAAGAATGGAACGGACATTGCCCCTTCCCAGTCCCGCTTCCAAATCACAGAGCCATCGGAGCGACGCAAGGCAGTCACCTGCTCACGCTTCTTGTCCACGGTCTCGGTGGTGAAAACCCGCTCGGCATTCATGACGGGCCCGGAATAGCTGGGACCGAGGGGCAACCGCCAGCGGCGCTTGAGGCGGGATTCTTCCAGCCCAGAGGGCCATTTCGCGCCGGAAATCCGGCCATCCCGATTCGGGCCACGCCACTGGTCCCACGATTCGGCAACCATCAGTGACGAGCACAGCATTGGCAACAGCAGCAACCATCGCGGCAACAAGGTCGGGGCAATCATCCTCCAGCGTATCGCACGATCCCGGTTCGTCAAAAAAAGCACCTCATCCGATTGCACCTCCCGCGGAACATGCTATCGCTTTTCCGCGCCCGGCCAGACGCCGGGAAACACTGAATCCTGCCAATTTGTCATCCAACCCTGTTGATATGAGCGAACAGATCACACTTCGAGTCGGTCAAACCGTCCCCCACTTCGAGATGGAAACCTACGATCCCGCCGCGGGCGAGTTCGGCAAGTTCTCAATCGAGGAGGCCAAGCGCAGCGGCCGCTGGACCGTGTTGGTGTTCTACCCCGCCGACTTCACGTTCGTCTGCCCCACCGAACTGGCCGACCTGGCAGTGGTCCACTCCAAACTGAAGGACCTAGGTTGCGATGTGTATGGCGTGTCCACAGACACCAAGTTCGCGCACCTGGCATGGCGCAATTCGGAAAAGCTTCTGGCCGACGTGCGGTACCCCTTGGCCGCGGATCCGACGGGTGCGGTTTCCAAAATCTTCGGTGTCTATGACTGCGGCAGCGGCCTGGCCCTCCGCGGCACGTTCATCATCAATCCGGAAGGCACTTTGGTGTCCAGCGAAGTCAACTTCTACAACGTGGGACGCGATGCCTCAGAATTGCTGCGGAAGATGGAGGCCAACGCTTACCTCGTCCGCCATCCCGATCAGGCCTGCCCGGCCAAGTGGAAGCCCGGTTCCAAGACCCTGACCCCGAGCAAGGACATGGTGGGCAAGGTGTTCGAGGCTCTCCAATAAGAGCCGAAATCCAGGCGACCCACACCTGACGACACTGTCGCGGGGCACCGAAGATTCAACCCTTCGGTGCCCCGTTTCTTTGGAGCGTGTCGGAAAACGGGGAGGGGTTCTGTTTGGGAGGTAAAGGTTCGATTGGCAAGGGTTCCTCCTACCCCCAACGCAGTGCCTCCGCATTGGAACCGCTTTGTCGATTGCGCCGCGCACGCAGACTCTTGCAGCCTCCCGTCGTGGAGCACTTGGATCCTCAACTGATTCGAACGGCCCTGATTCAGGCCCTGGAGGAAGACCTCGGTGGTGGCGACGCCACCAGCTTGGCCTGCATTCCGCCCGAAGCCATCTCGACGGCTCGGATGAATGCCCGTGAACACCTCACGGTCGCCGGTTTGGCATTTGCTGAAGGGGCCTTCCGAGAACTAGCACCGAATGCCGTGATCCGTCGGTGCGTGGAAGACGGGCAGTCCTGCGAAGCGGGGGTGACGCTGCTGGAGATCTCTGGACTCTCACGGCCCTTGCTCTCGGCAGAACGGGTGGCCCTGAATTTCGTGCAACGCCTCTCCGGAGTCGCCACTGCCACTGCTCGGTATGTTCGTTTGCTCGAGGGCACCCGGACCCGGATTTTGGATACCCGGAAGACCACCCCGGGCTGGCGTCGCCTCGAGAAGTACGCGGTGCGCTGCGGAGGCGGGGTCAACCATCGGATGGGCCTCCATGACCGGATCCTCATCAAGGACAACCATTTGGCAGCGCTGGCACACGCGGCTCCCGACCCGGTGACTGCAGCGGTCCGTCGCGCGCGCGCCCAGTTCCCATCGTTGTTCGTCCAAGTCGAAGCCGACACTCCGGAGCAAGCCCAGCGAGCGGCCGAGGCCGGTGCGGACGGGATCCTGCTGGACAACATGTCCCTCGAGGTATTGCGAGAGTCGTTGAGACGCATCGCAGGCCGCTGTCAGACCGAAGCCAGCGGGGGGATCCATGAGACCACGGTGCGAGCCGTCGCCGAGACCGGGGTTGATTTCATCTCGGTCGGTGCGCTGACCCATTCGGCCCGTGCGGTGGATATCGGTTTGGATTTCCTCCAGTGAATCCTGACACCCGCATTTTGGCCTCACTGAGGGCCGCCGGAGAGGCCGGTATTTCCGGAGCCGCATTGGCCAAGGATCTGGGAGTTTCCCGAGCGGCCGTCTGGTCCCGGATCGAGGAGCTTCGCAAGGCAGGCTACGATATCGAAGCCAGCCCCCACCACGGTTATCAACTCCGCTCGTCCCCGGATCGCCTGCACGCCGACGATCTCCTGGCCCGCTTGGGACCTGGCAAGATCATCGGGCGGGATGTCCAAGTCTTCCAGGAGACTGCCTCTACCAACGACGTGGTCGAGAAAATGGCTCGAGACTTGGTCCGCGAAGGCATCGTCGTCTTTGCCGAATCGCAGACCCGGGGCCGGGGGCGGCTGGGTCGGCAGTGGATCTCGCCCTCGGGCAAGGGGCTCTGGTTCTCCGTCCTGCTGCGCCCCCAACTCCCTCCAGCAGCCGCCACCCAATTGACTGTGGTCAGCGCGGTTGCCGTGGCCCGCGGGATAGAACGCCACACCGGACTGAAGCCCGAAATCAAGTGGCCCAATGACATCGTCTTCGGAACTCGAAAGGTTGCCGGCATCCTGCTGGAACTGGGGGCCGAACTGGACCACATCCGGCACGTGGTGCTGGGCATCGGCATCGACGTCAATCTGGACGCCGATGAGATGCCGGAGGAATTGCGCGCCATCGCCACATCGCTGCGCATCGAAGGGGGACGAACCTTCGATCGCTCCGATCTCGCCGCCACGGTGCTCACCGAATTGGACGCGGCCTATGGACGGCTCCGTCGGGGTGATTTCCATGAGATCAGCGACGAGTGGATGCGTCGCTGCAGTACTCTCGGTCAGCGGGTGACCATCCGGATGGCCGACCGAGTTGTCGTCGGCCGGGCCGAATCCCTCAATGAAGACGGGGCCCTGCTGGTCCGGACTGATCACGGTCGATTGGAGCACATTATCGGGGGGGACGTTTCCCTGGCCAAGGGTCCCACGCCATGATGCTGCTCCTGGACGTTGGCAATACCCACACCCACGTGGGTCTGGGCGGCCCACGCAGCCTTCGAACACTGGGCGACATTCCCACTTCGGCGTGGTCCGACGGAAC
>CANHYD010000298.1 GCA_947464705.1 Verrucomicrobiota bacterium
CCTCGATCATCCGAACTACGACGCCTACTGGCAGGCCCGCAACATCCGCCCCCACCTCAAGAACGTGCGCTGTGCGGTACTGACCGTGGGCGGATGGTTCGACGGCGAAGACCTCTTCGGAGCCCTGGAAACCTACCGATGGACCGAGAAGCTCAACCCGGGAATCACCAACCTGCTGGTGATGGGCCCCTGGACCCATGGGCAATGGAGTCATGGCCCGGGCAATCGGGTGGGAGATGTCGATTTCCACGTGAAGACCGGGGAGCATTACCGGGAAAAGATCGAGCTACCCTTCTTCCGCCAGTTCCTCAAGGGCGACACCAACCGCTTCCAGCCCGAGGCCCAACTGTTCGAGACCGGCACCCATCGCTGGCGCCGCTTCGAATCCTGGCCACCAGCCCAGGCGGCCGCTCGTACCCTCTACTTCCACCCGGGAGGCCGACTGGTAATGGGCACACCACCACCGGCCAGCGACTCCGGCGCGGACGAGTTTCCCAGCGATCCCGCCAAGCCGGTCCCGTTTTCACAGGAAGTCACCACCGATTACCCCCGCGGATATCCCACCCACGACCAACGATTTGCCGCCTCACGCCCCGACGTGCTCGTCTATGAAACCGAGCCTCTCGAAGAGGACCTCACCCTCGCCGGCCCCATCCAAGCCTCCCTCCACGTCACCACCACCGGCACCGATGCCGATTGGGTGGTGAAGGTCGTCGATGTGTACCCGCCGGACTTTCCCGACCTACAACCCAATCCAGCCCATTTGCGGATGGGTGGGTACCAGCAACTGATCCGCGGCGACGTGATGCCCAGCCGTTTCCGCAAGAGTTTTGAACAGCCTGAACCCATGGTGCCCGGACAGATCACCCCAGTGAGCTTCACGCTGCCGGATATCTTGCACACCTTTCGCCGCGGCCATCGGGTTCAGGTTCAGATCCAGAGCAGCTGGTTCCCGCTGGTGGACCGCAATCCGCAGACCTTCATTCCCAATATTGCTCGGGCCCAAGCCTCGGACTTTCGCAAGGCCATGCACCAGGTGCACCGCACCCCAGGGAATCCGTCGGCACTGACCATCCGTGTGCTGCCAAATGGTGGGCGCTGAACAACCGCCGGCAAACGATCAGCGCGAGGTTTTGCTTTCTGACTTGGCTCCAAGACCAGATCGGCGCTCAATCCTCGGACTCCCGTCCGACCAAATGAGCGTTTTCTCGCCCCATTTTCTTTCCCGCGAGGCCACTGTGGCGGGTCCCGGATTCTCACGGTGGCTGGTGCCGCCGGCCGCGATCGCTGTGCATATGTGCATCGGCGAGGTCTACGGGTTCAGCGTCTTCAATGAACCGCTGAGCCGGCTCATCGGTGGAGCCGCCCACGACTCGGCCCGCGATTGGACCATCCCGCAGATCGGCTGGATTTACTCCATCGCCCTGGTCCTGCTCGGGCTGTCGGCGGCGGTGTTCGGCAAGTGGGTCGAGCGCAGTGGCCCGCGCAAGACGATGGTCGCCAGCGCCCTATGCTTCTGCTCGGGCCTGGTCTTGTCAGCCGTCGGGGTGTGGCTGCACTGGCTGTGGCTGATCTATCTGGGGTACGGCGTGATCGGCGGTATCGGGCTGGGGCTCGGCTACATCGCCCCGGTGTCCACGCTGATGAAGTGGTTTCCCGATCGCCCCGGCATGGCCACGGGGATGGCCATCATGGGATTCGGCGGAGGCGCTCTCATCGGAGCCCCGCTGGGCGTGAGCCTGATGGCCCATTTCAAGAGCCCCACCGAACCGGGCGTGGCTCCTACTTTTCTAACGATGGCCGCCCTGTACGGGGCTTGGATGCTCTTCGGAGCCTGGCTGGTGCGGGTGCCCGCTGCCGGCTGGAAACCCCAGGGTTGGCAACCCGCGGCCAGCGGATCCAAAGCCGAACCCGGCAAGGCGGTGTCGGTGGACCAGGCCTGGAAAACCCCACAATTCTGGCTGCTGTGGGTTGTCCTGTGCATGAATGTCAGCGCAGGCATCGGCATCCTCGGCCAAGCATCGCTGATGTGTCAGGACCTGTTCGGCGTCAGCGCCGCCGTCGGCGGCGGGTTCGCTGGCCTGCTGTCGCTCTTCAACATGGGTGGCCGTTTCCTCTGGTCCTCGGTCTCAGACTTCACCGGCCGCAAGACCGTTTACGCGATTTATTTCCTCCTCGGTGCATTGCTCTACGCGTTGGTGCCGTGGACCCAGAAAATCGGAAGCCGCACCCTCTTCGTGGCGGTCACAGCACTCATCATTTCCATGTATGGTGGTGGTTTCGCCACCATTCCAGCGTATCTCCGAGACCTCTTCGGGACCCATCAGGTGGGAGCCATCCATGGCCGCCTGATCACGGCGTGGTCGCTGGCCGCCCTCGTCGGCCCGCAACTCATCAACTACATCTCCACCGCGAAAAAGAAGGCCGGAGTGCCCGCAGCCGAAGCCTACAACAGCACCCTCTACCTGATGTGCGGACTCCTGCTGATCGGGCTCATCGCCAACCTGCTGGTGCGCCCGGTGGATCCGCGCCACCATCTGGCGACACAACCCTGATTCCTAAAGGTCATGCAACGACTCATCCTCCTGGCCGCCTGGATCCTGGTCCTCACCCCGCTTTCTTGGGGCGTCGCCCGATCCATCCAGCGTTCGATGCCGTTGTTCCAGGCCGGAATGGCAATGCATGTCCCACCAGGCGGGCTGACAACCCCCACTCAGCCAACCACACCGTCGAAGCCGTGACGGCGTTGACACTTTTCTCGAACCTCATTCACCCAGCCCGGATTCACACACACCGATGAAAATCCTCACTCCACTCCTGCTTGCCTCCGCGCTCTCGCTGACCGCGGTGGCCGCTGAACCCAAGCACAACACCGCCCTTTCCGGCGGCAAACTCCCCAAGCCAGTCCAGGTGTCCCTCGTGAAGGTCGCTGGCGGCTTCGTGGACCCGGTCCGCGTCTCGCTGGCCCCGGGTGACAACAACCGCCTCTTCGTCTGCGAGCGGACCGGCGTGGTCCGACTCATCAAGAATGGCAAGGTCCAGGACAAGCCCTTCCTCGACATCCATGAGACGGTGGTCAGTTCCTTCCTCGAACAGGGCCTCTACGACCTCGAGTTCCATCCGAAATTCGCTGAAAACGGCAAGTTCTACGTCCACTACTCGGACATGTGGTTCAACGGTGCCGGTTTCATCGTCGAGTATCAGGTTTCCAAGACCAACCCCGACAAGGCCGATCCGGAATCGGCCCGCGTGGTGTTCCAAATGCCCCGCCCGTACGCCAACCACAATGGCGGTGAGATCGCCTTCGGCCCGGATGGCTACTTGTACATCGGCAGTGGCGACGGCGGCTGGGAAGGTGACGTGCTGGGTGCCGGCCAAGACCTGAGCACCTGGCTGGCGAAGATCTTGCGCATCGATGTCAACCCGTCCCAGCCGGACCGCGGTTATTCCATCCCCAAGGACAACCCGTTCATCACCCCCGGCTCCCAGATGAAACTCTTCGGTGTGACCGAGGAGGCCTTCAACAAGATCCACCCCAACGCGAAGCCGGAGATCTGGAGCTACGGACTGCGTAACCCGTGGAGTTTCCAGTTCGACCCGAAGACCGGCGACATGTACATCGCCGACATCG
>CANHYD010000299.1 GCA_947464705.1 Verrucomicrobiota bacterium
GCCTTCCCCAAAGCCACTTCCAGATGCATGCGCAACGCGGTTTCTCGGGCCACCTGCGCGCCTTGCTCGGCCATTTTTCCGCGTAACTCCAACAACTCTTGCTGGAGAACCCAATGGCTGCTTTCCAGAATCTGATTCCGACCTTCCAAGCGGCTCTGCTCCGGAGAGGGAGCCTGTTGAACGGGGGACGCATCCTTGGGAACGGGCTTTGTGGCGGCCGGCCGGCTCAAGAAAAAGCCGTTCACCATCAGTGACCGCACAGCGATCCCGACCCCCAGAAAACCAACGCCACCACCGAGCGAGGTCAGTGCCCAGAAAAGATGAGGTGTCCCTTCCATGGTCGGCTTACATTGAAAGGATGGTTTGGAACAATTCGTCGACCGTTGAAATCAATTTGGCCGACGACTGATAGGCTCTTTGGTATTGGATCAACGACGACATCTCTTCATCGAGGGATACACCGGAAACTCCAGCACGCTGCTGAGTCAGCGTATGGGTAATGACATTCTGATCGGACAGTCGGCTATTGATGTTGGACAACTCCTGACCATAGGTCGCCACAGCTTCATTGTAGTGCTGCGACAGCGTCAGTTTACCCAGTGATTCCTGCGGCGCTTCCAACCACTTGAGAAGGTTGGCGGCGACCGTGTTGTCGCCCGTGTCTTTGTTGGCGCTTAGCTGCACCTTGCGGACGTCATCGATTAGGACTGAATTGACTGCGATATCCGAGGCGTCCGTTCCGGTGAAAAAATTCAAACCGGTCAAACCGTCCATCCCCAAGCCGCTCTCATGGACGGCGTTCATGCCTTTGATGAGTTCGCTGGCCATGAGATTGATATCCACACGGAGAGCCTCGAGGACCGTATCCCGTGCATCGATCAGTCCCCGTATGGAACCTTGGCCGGTCAGTTTTGCGGAGGCTTCCGAAGTCGTGTTCGTCACCGAAACCAGCAGCCCACCGGACTCATCCAAGGCTCCCTCAAATTTTCCCACCACGCTATTTTCTTTGATGACATCGACGCCGTTGATCGTGACCGTGATCCGGTTGTTGTCATCATATTGCGTTTGGACGGAGGCATAAGCTCCGAGCTCCTCCAGACGCATCTGAAGCGTATCCTTGGCGATACCGCCGCCTGTTGAGTTCACGGCGGTATTGTCATTGGCCGCCCGCGCAGTGAGTTCAACGAGTTGGTTGGCTTCCTTGATTTGGTTGTTCAAATCGACATTAGTGTCGGATCTGAGTGTCGAGAAGCGGGATTGAACCGAGTTAAATTTGTCTGTCAGCTGGCCGGCTTTCAGCAATAGAACCGTCCGATCGGGCACGGAACCTGGCGAGACGGTGACCGCTTGGAGAGCGTTGTAGAATTCCGAGATGCCACTGGCGATGGCCATTTGCCCGCCCAAGTCCCGTGCAGCAGTGTCCGCTTCGGGTGTGGCGCTTTGTCGGTCGATTTGCTGCCCCAGTAGCACTTGACCGATCTGAAGGGTGCGCTGAAAACCCTCCAAATAGGCTTGATTGCTTTTCTCACGAATCAACTGCTCATCGAGGATCGAGTCCCTCAGAGACTTGACGCCGACCACCTCCACCCCGGCTCCGGCACCCGTCGGGTCTCGGCGTGGCTCAACAATGATCCGTTGGCGTGCATAGCCCGGATTGTTGACGTTCGAAATGTTGACGCCTGCCGTCTCAATGCCGAGCCGCGAAGCGACCAGCGAAGAGGAGGCGATTTCGAGAGTGTTGAGTAGTCCGCCCATGGTGTGGGTTCAAATGACCGCCTGCCATCGGGACACCGGGTTGGCCGTTGCGAATGCTCGCTCCTTCCCCTTGGCTCCGTAAGTGCGGCCGGTCGATACCACACCCGATCGTTGCAGCACCTGTTGGGCCAACTCGATGGATTTGCCCAAGAGGAGTTGGTTTTGCCGAAAGGCCCTCTGACAGGAATCCATCACAGCCTGCAAATGCTGAACGATCCGCTCGATCTCTTCGGCTTTGGATGGCGCTAGACGGCTATAGATCTCCAAACGCCCGCCGGGCGGTGGAATCATGCCAACCCGTGCGAGTTGTTGCTGGGAATCGGTGCGCTGGCGGGTCAGGGCAAACAGTTGCTCAACTGTCTGTTGTTGGTTGGCGAGATTGTGGGTGAGTTCGACGAACTTCCTGTGGATCAGCAGTGTTTGCTGATGATCGGTGAGGCCAAGCAATCGCTCGGCGCACGCGGTCTCCGCAGCGAGCGAATCCTGCCAAGCCTGGGGATCGAGGATCACGGTTGCGGGGGCTGAAGTGCCTTCTCAGGGTGCGATTCAGCGCCGATCTGGAGGGCCAACTGTCGGGAGAGGGCTGCTTTCATACCCAACTGCCCGGATTGGCTGATTTGGTTGGCGACCAGGTCATGGGCCATGTCGCCATAGACCTCACCCACGAGTTTTGCCTCGCCGCTCTTAGCGGGTAGGATGCTGGGAGGTTTGGCGGATTTCAGAATTTCCCGAACCAACATTCCCTCGAATTGTCCGACGACGTTCTCGGCTCGCTGCTGGGAATTCCCCGTTTTGGTGAGGCGAGACAATGAGTTCGGATCCACATTGCTCAGGAGGGTAGTCGTCATCGGTTCAAGAGTTTATCGGACCTGAAGTTCCGCCTGCAGGGCTCCGGCCTGCTTGAGCGATTGGAAAATGGCGACGATGTCGCGGGGGCTGGCACCGATGGAGTTGAGGGCCGCTGCGACCTTTTCCACGGTGGGCATTTCGGCGAACGGGATGAGCCCTCCCTTGGCTTCGGTGACATTCACATCCGTGTTGGGAACGACGACCGTTTGGCCGTTGGGCGCCAGAGGGTTGGGTTGTGAGACCGTCCCGGATTGGGCGATGGAAACAATCAGGCTCCCGTGAGCGATGGCGCAACTCGACACCCGTACCCGAGAGGTGGCGACAATGGTTCCGGTACGCTCATTCAGAATGACACGGGCCGGGACATCCATCGTGACTTCCAGGGCCTGGACTTGAGCGATGAATTCGATGGGCATCGATTGGTATTGATCGGGCAACTCGATCATGAGGGTTCCGCCATCGACCGCTCGCGATGAATCCGGGAATTTCCGATTGATGGCCTCGGCCGTACGAGCGGCCATCGTGAAGTCCGGATCGTTCAGGACCAATTGCATGGTGTTTTCCTGAAGCAGGGTTACCGGGATCAATTTTTCAACCATGGCGCCCCCGACAATCTGGCCACTGGTGGGATGGTTCTTGGTGACGGAGTTGCCGCCACCACCCGCCGAGAATCCTCCGATGCTGAGCGGGCCTTGAGCCACTGCATACACCTTGCCATCAGAACCAATCAACGGGGTTTGCAATAGCACGCCGCCTTGCAGGGTCTTGGCGTCACCCATCGCGCTGATCAGGACATCGATCTTGGATCCCGACTTCGCGAAGGGCGGAATCTCGGCGGTGACAATGACCGCAGCCACATCTTTCGAAGAAATGAGGAGGCGGGGAACGACCAACCCGAATCGCTGCATGAGGTTGGCGATGGCCTGCTGGGTATAGATGGGATTCTTATCGCCGTCGCCGTTGATGCCGGAGACCAGACCATAGCCCATGAGTTGGTTCCC
>CANHYD010000300.1 GCA_947464705.1 Verrucomicrobiota bacterium
AGGCGCAACGAGGCCTTCCCATTCACGATCCGGACCGGTGCCGTGTGTGCAGCGGTGAAGGCCTTGCTGAAATCCTTCCGGCCGGAACGGGTCCGGTCCACACGGAGCAACCCGCCTCCGAGGACCAGGTCCACCCGGGTCTCTTCTGTCTCTCCGTGCCGAACGGCCAGCCAGACCTCGCCCTTCGATGGAAGGCGGTCGAGTTCGATCTCCAGTTCCGCCAAACCGGTGGGAAACGACTTCCCGGAAAGCCACGTCCCAGCCTGCTCGATCGTCACTCCCCGGATTCGAGCCGGAGCCCCCCTCAAGGCGGCCAGCTCCCGGACCGGACGTTGGACCAGACGGTATCCGGCCGGAGTGTCCCGAAGGGAAAGCTCTCGTGGCACGGTCATCCCGCTGCGCCAGGGAGAGGTCGGTACGTCGTTGGCATAGGTCCAGTTGCTCATCCATCCAAGCCACAGGCGCCGACCATCCCGACTCGGAACGTCCGACCAGGAGACGGCCGCATAGAAGTCCGGGCCAAAGTCCGCCCAATGGGCGGCCTCCGAGGGATTTCGGGCCGGCTCATCGGCCAGGAGAAACTGGTCCACATTGATGTGCCCCCATCCGCCCGTGGCCCGATCGACCACTTCCAAGCGAGCCGGGCGGCCCCGGAATTCAGCCACGTTCCAGGAACGCCAGGACAGGCGCTCGGCATCGGCTCCGGTGGCCGAACGGACCGCCCGGCCGTCGACCACCAACTGGACAAAAGCCCGTTCAGGCTGAAGGCCGCCGCCAACCAAGAAGCTCAGATGATCGCGGTCCACGGTGAACTCCGGCGAGGTCAACGTCCCCTGCCCCGCATCGCCGTGATGGAAGGAGTTCACCAGGGCCCGTCCCTGGAATCCATCGACCGCCTGCTGCCCCTCCAGAGCCCCAGTGGCCGGCTGCTCCCCAAAGGCGTTGCCCGTGGCCGTCCACCCGGCAAACCCTTGCTCGAAGTCTCCCAGAATCCGGCCTTCGGGAACGAATGCAGCGCTGGACTTGGGCGTGGAGCGGGAATCCGCAACGAACCGGGTTCCGTCGAACTCCCCCACGAAATACTGCGTCCCGGATCCCCCGGCCGGGGCCCCAGAGCCGACGTTGACCACCAGGACCCACTTGGATCCGTGACCCAAGCCCTCGACCCGTAGCGGGAACAGGTCCGGACACTCCCAAATTCCCGTGGTGGATCCGGCTGGACCGAAATCGCTCAGGTGGGTCCAGGACTTCAGGTCGGGCGACGCATAGAACCGAACCTGCCGGTGGAGCGGCCAGGACACGGCCATCACCCATCGGCGGGTTCCCTCGTGCCAAAACACCTTCGGGTCCCGGAAGTCCGCCTCGCCCAGGTCGAGGACCGGGTTGCCAGAGTATTTGGTCCAGGTGCGTCCCCGGTCGTTGCTGTAGGCGATCTGCTGGTTCTGCAACGGCTTGCCCGTATGATGGCCGGTGTAGATGGCAACCATCGGGGGACGACCGTCCTTACCGAAGCCGCTGGTGTTCTTCCAGTCCACCACGGCGCTGCCGGAGAAGATCATCACCCCGTTCTCCTCGGCGAGCGCGAGGGGAAGGTGCTCCCAGTGGGTCAAGTCACGACTCACGGCATGTCCCCAGCTCATGTGCCCCCATTTGTTGCCAAATGGGTTGTTCTGGTAGAACAGGTGGTACTCCCCGTCGTACCAGACCATCCCGTTCGGATCGTTCAACCAGGTGTTGGGCGCGGTGAAGTGGAACTGGGGACGCCACGTCTCGTCGAAGGCCGGAGCCGCGGCCCCAACCCTCCCGACGCCACCTCCGAGGCCTGCGGCTAGGGCAGCGACGGAGCAAAGTCGCGCCAAGGGAGGCGACACCGTGGAAAACCAGGAAACAAGGGAACGCATAAGACAGGCGGGATGCCCCGGATTTATCCTCCTCCTCACTGCACCCGACCAGCAACCAGTCGTCGACCTGTTCTAATCTTGTACTGACAGGTGAGTTACCTGCTTGTAACAGGAGTTATGTCCCAACCCGAAGGCGAGTCCAAGCACCTGAGGATTTCCCGGTTGCTCCGGGAGGCCATACGCTCGGGTTCCCATCCCATCGGCTCCCGGCTCCCGAGCGAGGCGCGTCTGGTGCAACAGCACGGAGTCTCCCGTCCGACAGTCATGCGGGCCCTCAACGACCTCGAGGCTGAGGGACTGATCGAACGCCGGATGGGTTCCGGGAGTTTCGTCCGATCCGCGCGAACCCCGCCGTCTCCGGGAAGGAGCCTGGGACTTTTGATCCCGGGTCTTGGGAAGACCGAGATCCTGAAACGGATCTGCGGGGAACTCGCCTCAGTGGCCCGGTCGCAGGCCTACGAGCTGGATTGGGGGGAACCGGAATCCCCAGAATCCCGCGAGGAACTCGACCTCGAGGGCGCCCGCCGTCTGTGCCGCCACTTCATCGCCCGGCGGGTGAGCGGTGTCTTTTTCGCCCCCTTCGAGCTGGTCCCGGACCGCGAGGAGGCCAACCGAATTCTCGCCGAGACCCTGCGACAGGAGGGGCTACCGGTGATCCTGCTGGATCGGGACCTCGGGCCGTTCCCCAAGCGGAGCGACTTCGACCTGGTGGGAATCGACAACATGGCGGCCGGCTTTCTCCTGGCGGAACACCTGATCAAGCTCGGGTGCGAGCGCCTGGCCTTCGTCGCCCGGCCCAACTCCGCCTCCACCGTGGACGCCCGCATCGCGGGAGCCCGGGCGGCGATCGGAAACCGGGGACTCGAGGCGGATCCGCGGTGGGTTCACCTCGGGGATCCGACCGACGTCCGGTTTGTCCGCCGACTGATGGCCGGCAAACGTTGGGACGCCCTGCTCTGCGCCAACGACCACACCGCCGCCGAACTGGTCCAAACCTTGGCACGCGAAGGACACCGCGTGCCGTCCGACATCCGGCTGGTCGGCTTCGACGACGTCCGCTACGCCACCCTGCTCGCGACTCCCCTGACCACCATCCACCAGCCCTGCCGGGATATCGCCGTGGCGGCAATGCGGGCGATGCAGGACCGGATCGCGGAATCGGCCCTGCCGGTCCGAAGTCACCTACTGACCTCGACCCTGATACTGGGCGAATCCTGCGGAACCTACCGGACAGTGGGACGGGCCTGAACCGACCGAATGGGGATATTCTTGGATGGCCACGGGCCGGTTGTTGCGAGCCTTCAACCGCTGTCGGCCCCGTTCTTCCATCGGCCGCCCGTGCGCATCCAGGAGCACCGCCTCACCTTGGCGGTCAGAAGCAAGAGGACGGTCCAGCCATAGGGCCAGTGCGTCGACCTTTCGGGCTTCCCGCTGGGCGGGCTGGGCTCGGAAGTCCTGCTGGAATTCCCCGTAACCTGGCAATGCGCGCTGACCGAGCGGTGCCACCTCGCGAACCACGGCTTGGGATCGTCGAGAAGGCAAGCCGCCACAAAACCCAATCCCCCCCTCAATGCCGCAGCACATGCCTCAGGTAGAGGTACATGAGGGGAGCGTTGAAGAGGAGGCTGTCGAGGAGGTCGAGGATGCCGCCGATGCCAGGGAAGAATCGGCCAGAATCCTTCACGCCGGCCTC
>CANHYD010000301.1 GCA_947464705.1 Verrucomicrobiota bacterium
CTCGGGTGATAGCTGGGGTTGTACCACGGGGTTGGTGTTCTCTGGGGAGCTCTGGGGGTAGGGCGATTTCTCCGAAAGCGCCGCGTCTGCGGTGCCGGACCGCTCGGAGATCGGTCCCTACCGGGGAGGTTCTCGGGGGATAGCCGGGGTTGTGCGATGGGGTTGGTGTTCTCAGGGGAGCTTTGGGGGTAGGGCGATTTCTCCGAAAGCGCCAATGTCTGCGGTGCGGACCGCTCGGAGATCGGTCCCTACCTGGGAGGTACTCGGGTGATAGCCGGGGTTGTACCACGGGGTTGGTGTTCTCAGGGGAGCTCTGGGGGTAGGGCGATTTCTCCGAAAGCGCCGCGTCTGCGGTGCGGACCGCTCGGAGATCGGTCCCTACCCAGGAGGCACTCGGGTGATAGCTGGGGTTGTACCACGGGGTTGGTGTTCTCAGGGGAGCTCTGGGGGTAGGCCTCATTCCGCGGAGTCAAGGCCGCCGACTCAGACCCAGCACCGTCTGCGCCCCGTTCTGCGTCACCACCAAATCCGGACGCCCGTCGCCGTCCAAATCTCCCAAAGCCACTCCCCGCTGCTCGCCCGGCATCCGGAGCCCCAACTCCGCAGCCGGCAGCGCCTGGAATCCACCCGTTCCATCACCCAACAGCACACACCCCATGCTGCCATCCTGCGGCATGTCTTCCGGCCTCACACAAAAGCGGTTCTGCGCCAGAGCCAGATCCATCCGCCCATCACCATCCACATCGGCAGCCGCCAAGGCCGTCACCGGCGACCACTGCGCCTCAGACGGAAGCGGTCTTCCCTCGAAACCCTGGCCCCGCCGCAAAAAGACCATCGAACGCCGCTCCGTGGCCGCCAACCGAAGCGCCGGAGCCGACCCCAACACCGCCTCCGCCGTCGCCACCGAGAACGTCTCATGCGTCGGGAATCGAGACGGAAGGTCCGGGATGCCCGCCGAGAGCACCTGCCGATCCCGCACCGGCGACAACCGCCCCCCGAGCCGCACCGCCTCCACCACCGCCACGCCCGCATCGGCGGCCGGAGCCTCCGCCAGCACCTGAGGCTGACCATCGCCCCAAAGATTCCATGCGGTGTTGAACCCCTCGTTCCCCACGATCAGGTCCGACCGACCATCCCGGTCCACATCGGCCACCACCAAGCCATTCCAGAGACCCGTGCTCGACTGGAGCCCCAGCACCGCGGTGGCGTCCTCCCAACCCTGGGCCCCGACGCGGTAAATCCGCACCGATCCGTACTCGGCGCAGGTGATCAATTCCATGCGCCCGTCGCCGTCGAGGTCGGCCGCCGCCGCGCCGGTGACCATCCCCGCCGATCCAAACGCCGGAATGGGCGATGGATCAGGCACCCACTGGCCGCTTTCATTGGAGAAGACGCGCGAGGCGGCCGGATGCGGCCAACGGCCCGGCTGCAGTCGGGCCCCAACGAACAGGTCGGGATCGCCATCGCCGTCCCAGTCCCCGAGAACGAGCGCCGACGGACTGGATCCGATGGACGGCAACGGGGGCAGCACCGTCACCGCGTCGCCGTCGATCCGCCACCGGAGCACCGATGGCCCCGTCGAGGTGGCCGACTCGAACGAAGAAACTGCCGCCAGAAGTTCCCCGCCCCCTTTGCGCCGCACGAAGGCCAGACCCAGGATGTCATCCGGGGCCGGATCTCCCGGCACGGCCAGTTCACGAAAATGGCCACGCCCATCGCCCAAACGGATCGCCACCCGACCACCCCGGCCCGCGCCGATGGCCAGGTCGTTGAACCCGTCACCGTTGAGGTCCTCCATGAGTACCGAGGGGCCCTCCTGACCCAATCGACGGTGCAGAAGCGGTTGCCGAGCGAAGTCATCGAAGGGCTCCTCGGTGTGCCGATGCGCCAAAGCCGCCGTGGCCTCGGTCAACCGGGTTGGCACCGGGACCTGGGTCACAGGTGCAGGCGTTTCCGTGGCTCCCGCCTCGTCGATCTCGTACAGGCGACCCGACCGCACCTCGGCAATCCGGCTGACCCGACCCGACCGCCAGCGAACCTCCAGGCTCATCGCGGCGGCACCCGCGGCGAACACGCGGATCGGTTCGCCGTGCGACAAGTACTGACCTCCCGCCACGATCTCCTGTGTCTGGACCACCGGTCCGCCCTCCAAGCGGATCTTCGCACCCACGCCGTCGGGATTACCCGCGCGCCCCTTGAGTCGCACCGAGACCCGGGACGCGGTGCTGCGGTTGCGGAACACCAACGGCGCACCATTGAGCGCATTGGCCACCACATCGAGGTCGCCATCCTGGTCCAGGTCCACCGCGATCATGCCGTGGGCCGGTTCGGTGGCATCGAAGCCCCAGGCCGCGCCGGTCTCCTCGAAGGTGAAGTCCCGGCGATTGCGGAAGGCGTACTTCGGAGGTGTCAGCGGCGGGTATTGCAGCAGCAGATCCCGCGTGGCCTTTACGGCCTGATGGGCCGACGATTTCGAACGACTCGCCACATCGCGGTTGTTCACGTCGTGCAGATGACCGTTGGAGACGAGGAGGTCTTCCCATCCGTCGAGGTCCACATCGAGGAAGAGGGGGGTCCACGACCATCCGCTCGCCGCCACTCCGGCGGCCAACGCAATCTCCGCCCAGGTCCCGTCACCCCGGTTCCGGTAGAGGCAGTTGCGCGGAACGTCCTCCCGGGCCGAAAAGACCCCCGGCGGCCGCTGCACCGGCGACATCGGACTGGAGGTGCGCAGGTGCTGGGGCAACTCGCGCCCATGCATCTCCACGGTGATGAAGTCGAGATGCCCGTCGCGGTCGAGGTCCGCGAAATCCACCCCCATCGACGCATAGCTCATCGAGCGCAGGGCCCCGGGATCCGATGCCCGAAAACGCCCCCGGCCATCGCCAAACCACAGGCGGTCCGGGGTTTGGAAGTCATTGCAGACGTAAATGTCCGGGTTTCCGTCGCCGTTGATGTCCCGCATCTGAACCGCCAACCCGAAATCCTGCGGAGCGCTCACGGGCTTGCCGTCGGCATCCAAGAAGGTCTTTTCCCAGGGAGCGGCTTGGAAGCGACCTTTCCCGTCATTGATCCACAAGACATCAGGGTCTCCGAATTCCATCATGAGGCCGTCGATCACCTTCACCCGGTTGGCATGGCGGCCGGTGACCACCGGTTGCCCATCGACCATGCGGGTGGTGATGAGGGCCCCATCGCGCAAGATGGCCTGGACCGCGAAATTGCAGCCGTACACGTCGAGATCGCCGTCGCCATCGATGTCGGACAACGCCATCGACGTGGCGCCCGACTTGCCCGTGAGGCCGGCTTCGACGGTCACATCCCGGAAGCGACCCTTTCCATCGTTGATCAGGCAGGCATTCGGTCCGCCAAAGCCCGAGACGAGCAGATCCGGGGATCCGTCGCCGTTCAGGTCGCCGAACACGGCACCGACCGAAGTCTGCTTGAGGCACTCGACCCCCGCCGAAGCGGTGATGTCTTCAAAACGACCGTCCCCCCGGTTCCGATAGAGCCGATTGCCGGCCTGCTTGTGGCAGAAGAACAGGTCCACCAGCCCATCGCCGTCCACA
>CANHYD010000302.1 GCA_947464705.1 Verrucomicrobiota bacterium
ATAAAAATCGCGGGAATCCATCGCCGCCAGCACATACCCGCAAATACCCTGATCATCCTCCAAAATCCTGGCCAATTCCGGCTCGAAGGCCAGATAGGGCCCCACGAACACCCGTCCCAGCGCTTCCGGATCCTCACGATAGAACGGCTCGCCATTCTGTCCGAAATCCCCGGTCTTGAGGCAGACCTGATAGGCACCGGCCGTGTCTCCCGCTTCGGGTGGCCGCAATCGAAAGGGTGCTGGAATCGTCATGATCACGCGCGAGAATCCTGGGACTGCCCCATCGTCACCGACTCGAACCGCCCATCAGGACACTGAGTGAGGAGGGACTGAAGCCTCGGAACAAACCCTCCGCGGTAAGTCTTCGGACGGTGGAAGTCGGACTGGAACGGTGATCCCGCCCGGGCCGGATCGATCCGGTGCGCCCACCAACGATCGATCAAGTCCAGTTCCTCCCGCAAATCCCAGACCCGTCGATGGACTGCGTGGAAGAGGGCCCGGTCGGTCAAATCCACCAACCGAGCGCAGAAGTCCTTCAAACGGAGCATCCGAGCCCGGACAGCCAAAGAATCCGGGTCGGACGGCGGCCTTGGATTCGACAAACAACGAGCAATATCTTGCCCCAAGCAATCCGCCTCGGTCCCCTCCTCATAAGGCAGGTAGAAACAATCGGCAAACGTCACCAGATCGGCGTAATCCAGAGGTGCCCCCACCGTGGCGAAATGTCGAAACCACGCCTCCAACCCCTCCAAGAAAGACGCCCGAGCGTCCCAACCCTCACCGGCTCTTAGGTAGGCTCCGAACGAGTGGATGGGGACGAAGTTGAGCGGGAATTCTGTGTTGGGATTGAGCAAGATTCCCCGCACCGCCTGCCTCAACCCTAAAGGTCTCCCGGCGTACGGACCGCAGAAAAAGCGCCGACCATCGTAATCGTTGGCGAAGAGATTGTCCCAAATCAGGGGTGGCCGGCGCAGGATCTCGGTCAACCGAGCGATCGGATCCAATTCCAGCGTCTCTGAAATAATCTCCGGACCCGTCCAAAAGATGTCGAGGTCCGGATGTAATTCACGGCCCAACGTTTCCAAGTAGCCCTCTCCGCCGTGGCGGGCTGCGACCATCCGCCCGCAATAGGGGGTGGGGCATACCAAGAACCGCCCTTGGGAACCCGATCGACTCCAACGGTACACCTCATTGACCCATTGAGCCTGAGCGGCCGCCAGCGAGCCCCAGCGCGCCTGATCCCCCGGACGCATGGCATCAGGAATGTCGTCCAGCAGGATGCAGAAGTCGCTCACCCCCACCTGCATCAACTGTGTCAGGCGAACTTCGATAGCCCTCCGGTCAGCGGGATCCGAATACGTCACATCCAACCCCGGACTGCAGGCATAGATCAGGCGCAGACCTCGCTGCCGGCATCCCTCCACCGCGTCCTGAACCTCCCTCAGCCCCGCCTCATCGTAGGGTTCCCTCCAGATCGCCCGCTGATGCAAATCATCCTTGGGACCGTAAAAGTAGGTGTTGAGTCCACTGCGGACCATCCAGTCCCAGAGTTGGTGTCGCTCCGCCGGGCTCCACGGTGGGCCATAGAAACCCTCGATCACGCCGGACAAGAACTGGGGGGCGGAGGAATCAATCATTCGATGAGCGGAGCGCTCCCCTGATCAAGCGCCGGGGGCGCCGGACCGGTCAAGCCTGTCCCCGACCAATCCCGACTATGAACCTGTCACCCTGTCATCAATCAGCCTATCGCCCAGATTCTGTTACCGGGTCGCGACGCTATTTTCGCCACATCCACCCACACGACCCATATTGAACCTGTCACTCTATTGATGCGGGAACAGTGACAGGCTGGACTTCAAGCGCTTCAAGCCATCCAGCGAATCCTTGATTGAATGGATCAAGATTCTAACGTTGCTCCCACATGAAGCTGACCGTTCGAGGCGAATACGCTCTGCGCGCCCTGACCCACCTAGGGTTGCGCCATTCAGCCAAGGTCATCCAAATCTCCGCGATCTCGGCGGCCGAAAACATCCCGAAGCGCTTCCTCGAACAAATCCTCAACGACCTACGCACCGGGGGATTCGTGGAAAGCCGACGCGGCGTCGCCGGCGGATACCGCCTGGCCAAGCCGCCGGAGAAGATCGTCATCGCCGGGGTGATCCGCCACATCGAGGGGGCTCTGGCCCCCATCGGGTGTGTCTCGGAGAACTACTACGAGAAGTGCAACTGCCCCGACGAAGCCCGCTGTGCCCTGCGCTCGATCATGAAGGAAGTCCGTGACTCCATAGCCCACCTCCTCGAAAAAACCACCCTCGCCGACTTGGTTACCCGCGCCGAAAAGCTCAAGGCTGCCGATCTCGCTGATGCAGACTTCGTGATCTAGAGGTTCCAGCGAAGCCTCCAATCGCCTCGCTGCAGTGGCACGCCCCTGCGGCTTCGGCATTGGTGACGCTTTCTGAGCGCGGTGCTTGCCAATCACCACCAACCTGCGTTGGCCTGCGGCCGGCTTGGCGGGCCCCGATGCGCTAAAAGGGCCGTTCCCGGGAGAAAACCCTCGACGGAACCGGTCCCCAAGGGGCTACAAGCCAGACACGGCTCGCCTCCTGCTTCCTTCATGATGGTAATTTCCCCAGTCCTCGGAACACTTCCCCCTCATGATTGAACGTTGGTTTCAACTGACCCATCACGGCAGCACGATCCGCAAGGAGATCATTGCCGGCGTCACCACTTTCGCTGCCATGGCCTACATCCTGGCAGTCAACCCGGCGATTCTCGGGATGAGTGGGATGGATAAGGGAGCCTTGATCACCGCCACTGCACTCGCTTCGGCCATCATGACCCTCGCCATGGCCCTGGCCACCAACTATCCCATCGCGTTGGCTCCGGGCATGGGTCTCAATGCTTTCTTCACCTTCGGCATTTGCCTCGGTGCGAAAATTCCATGGCAGGCGGCCCTCGGACTGGTGTTTTACGGGGGCGTCCTGTTTCTGGTCTTGAGTCTGACGGGCATCCGCCAGCGCTTGTTGGAGGCCATTCCCCAAGAACTCAAACTGGCCATCACCTGCGGCATTGGCCTCTTCATCGCCTTCATCGGCCTCAAGAATGGCGGGGTCATCGTCGACAATCCGGCCACGCTGGTCGGCTTGGCCGCCTTCAACCAACCCAGTCCCCTAATGGTCATGGCGGGTGTCGTCGTGGCCGCGGCGTTGGTTTGGAGAAAAGTCCCCGGAGCGATCATCCTGACCGTGATCGGGCTCACGATTCTGGGATTCTTCACCCAGACCTCCGACGGCAAGGGCGGACTCGTTCCCATCACTCGTATGCCCGAGGCCTGGGTCTCTATGCCGGCCTCGCTGTCACCGAGCTTTCTGAAACTAGACCTCGGCTATTTCTGGAGCCACTGGCGCCAATGCCTCCCGATCCTGCTCTCGCTGCTCTTCGTGGACCTCTTCGACAACATGGGAACCTTGATTGGCGTCTGCCACCGAGCCGGATTGCTCGATTCCAAGGGGCAGTTGCCCAAGATCGGTCGCGCCCTCATGGCCGACG
>CANHYD010000303.1 GCA_947464705.1 Verrucomicrobiota bacterium
CGCAAGTCCACCGCCGGAGCGGGGCGATACTTCGTGGCAGGATTCTTCAACATATCCGAAACGGCCGACAGGGTACGATGCCGGGGCCCCTTGCGGCAGAAAAAAAGGTTCCCGGTGATTCCGGCGGCACCGCCTGCGAAAACCGACGACGCGCTCGCCCGAAATCACTCCAGACCCCGGATGCGAAAAAACCGCGTCCTGGGGTCAGCAGCGACACTCACCCGGGAAGTACCATCCTGAGGCTGAGCGACGACCTCTTGGACCCGCTCGAAGGGCTTCAGAAGGTCCTCCGCAGCTTCGAGTTGGTAGCGCTGCCCCGCCAAGGCCGTCCACTGAATCTGCACACGACCTTCCGGTTCCCAGGCAGCTTTCAACTTCAACGCCGGAGCCTCCGGCAACTCGATGGACACCCCGGAAAACACGGGGCGTTCTCCCGCGGCCATCGGGCCCACCGTACCGATGAAGCCGGCATCGAATCTCCGGACCTTGGATCTAGCGCCCACCTCCAACCCGACCCCGGCGGCGATGCGCAGGGTCTGCCCATAGCGCAAACCACCCAGTTGGCTGCGGGGGATCGAGATCTGGACGGCATCGGCACTGCTCACTCCCGGTGTCACCACGCCGCGAACCGAATCCGGATTCCAGGCACGGATCCGGACATCTGGCACGGAACTCAGCGCCGCATCCAACCGGAACACCCCCTGCCCCAACGCCACCTCCGACCGCGGGCGTCGAAACCGGCGATCTTGCTGCTGGGCCAGCACATCGCTCACAACGATTCCCAGCGCAGGGCGAAACCCGTCCGCAAAGCTCACGCCCTCGGCGAGATCCAACCCATCGACTCCTTCGGCAGCGGGGTCCCCGGCCAAATCGCCTCGCCCGTTGCCCAATCCCGCCAAGGATGCCACACCCGGCAACCCGGGCACCTCGAGGAACAAGTACACATCCGAGCCTTGGGAAAACGCCAGCCCCTCGAGGCTGAGGTGCAAGTGGGTGCCATCCATCATGACCCGAAGCTGGCCCAGGTTGCTGGAGCGCCCCGTGACCGACGCAATGGCTGGCGCGCGCGACATGCCATGGGCCTCCCAAGAGGGCGTCTGCGGAGGCAAATCCACATCCGGAGTCCCCAACGCGGCTTCCACCACACGCGGCGCTTCAAGCCGACGCCGGATCACCGATTGATCCGCCACCTTCCCGTCTTGGCCGATGCAGCGAACGGTCAACGCATCGCCCTCAAAGCGCAGTTGAGTGAAGTGATACACCACCCGGAAGGCCGACTGGAATGCGGACACTTCGCGGAGCCCGTACGGGACCGCCCCACCACCGCCGGTGACAATCGAGGTCATGCCCTCGACCGGGATGAGTCGTTCGTAATTGTGGTCATGGCCCGACAGGTACAACTGAACCCCATGCCGTTGGGCGATGGGCAGCAGCACCTCGGCGAATTCCGCGCCATCCGGACGCCCATTGTAATTGGAGTCATCGATCCGGTGGACCGAGGAGGTCTCCCACGGGATATGGGCCAAGACTACCTTCCAAGGCTTCTGCGAGGCGGCCAGATCCCGATCGAGCCATCGGGCCTGCGGACTGTTGGTGCGCATTTGGTATTGGCCCAAGAATGGTTGGAACAACACCGCGAAGTGCACATCGCCCGCGTCGAACGAGTAGTACGCCTGAGGCACTGTTTTCTCGGCCCCATGCTCCCAATCCGGCGTGTCATTGGTGGGAGATCCGAAGATCTCTACCAGCGGCGCAAAGCCGTAGTACAGGTCGTGATTGCCCCAGGTGAACGCCGAGGCGCGAGAGCGCATCCACGGCCGCTGGACGCTCAAAAATCGCAGGTCGGCCAAGGCCAGAGAGAAACCCGGGTACACCGTATCGCCGGCGTGCAAGACCAAGTCGGCCTCGGAGCGCATCATCTGGGCTACAACGGCGTGCGGGGCAAAATCTCCCCAACCGGAATCCCCCAACACCTGGACCGTCAGCGGGCCCGCGGACGGCAACGTCTGGTATGTCATCAGCGCCGTCGAGCCGCCGTCCCCTGCCTTGCCCAGAATCACCCGATATTGATACCGGGTTCCGGGACGCAAGCCTTCCAAGCGCACCACATGGTTCGTGCCTTCAGGGCCATTCACCGCAGCTTCCTGAATCAACTCCGTCCCATATTCCACCCGAATGGACCGCGGCCACGGCGTCAGGCAGCGGATCTCGGCCCGATTCGAGGAGACATTTTGCAAGTACGGGGCCCTAGAGAAATTGGCCAGCACCTCGCCGGTGAAAACAGGCCAACGAGAGTACACCCCGTCGGCGTGCAGCTGGAGGGTCAACCAGTTGGTGCCCGGGCGGATCCAACCCTCGGCCGAGCCCATCGGAATCAACTCCGGGCTCCCCGAACCGCGCGGGCTGGGTATCGCCGTCAACGGCACCGGGGCCCCCGGCGTTCCGGGGAACCCACGCCGGACCCACTCCCGGCCATTCAAGCTCAGCAAGAAGCCACCCGAGTAGTCCACACGCAGGGACAACCACCGCACGTCGGCCCCCTCCGGAACCACGAAGGCACGCCGCAAGAGCACGCGCTCCCAACCGTTGGTATTGGGAAACCGGGTGGATTCGCCGTAATAGCTCGTCCCAAACCCACCGGGGCCTTCGAACCAACCCGAGTCGTCAAAGCCCTGGGACTGCCATCCCGCAGGGGCCTCCGCCAGAGCACCAGCCCCCAGGAACCGCCACCGATCGGAGAGCCCCACCAGCGCGACATCGTCGCCGGCCCTCATCGCCCCAGCCAACCAACAGAGCACCCAGAACCCGCAGTAACGAGCCCACCTCGACATAACTGCGGAGGCTACCCGCCCCACGCCGCCTCGTGAACCCCAAAGCGCCCAAAGCGTCAGAACGTGCGACCTGAGCGAGGCGGGGACGGCCCGTGGGACACGGGCCCTACCGGGAGTGGCAGCGACCTGGGGCCGCTCATGGATATTCGGGCCAGGAGGCCCGCTGGTCTGGTAGGGACGGTGTCTCACCGTCCATTCCCTGGGCGACCGGGTGAGGCGGGGATGGCCCGTGGGACACGGGCCCTACCGGGAGGCAGCGGCCCGGGGGCCGCTCATGGATATTCGGGCCAGAAGGCCCGCCGGTCTGGTAGGGACGGTGTCTCACCGTCCATTCCCAGGGCGACCGGGCGAGGCGGGGACGGCCCGTGGGACTCGGGCCCTACCGGGAGTGGCAGCGGCCTGGGGCCGTTCATAGAGATTCGGGCCAGAAGGCCCGCCGGTCTGGTAGGGACGGTATCTCACCGTCCGTTCCCTGGGCGACCGGGTGAGGCGGGGACGGCCCGTGGGACACGGGCCCTACCGGGAGTGGCAGGGGCCTGGGGCCGCTCATGGAGATTCGGGCCACGAGGCCCGCCGGTCTGGTAGGGACGGTGTCTCACCGTCCGTTCCCTGGGCGACCGGGCGAGGCGGGGACGGCCCGTGGGACTCGGGCCCTACCGGGAGTGGCAGCGGCCTGGGGCCGTTCATAGAGATTCGGGCCAGAAGGCCCGC
>CANHYD010000304.1 GCA_947464705.1 Verrucomicrobiota bacterium
GGAGGCTCGGGGGAGGATGGGGCTTTCGCGCGGCGCGCTGGGGATTTTGGTGATCGCTTCCAAGGCTTGCTGCGGACCGATCCCGCTCCGCTTGGCGTATGGGGTGCTCCGCGGGATCAGTCCTTCGCTCGCTGAGGAAGCTCGGGGGAGGATGGGGCTTTCGCGCTGCGCGCTGGGGATTTTGGTGTTCGCTTCCAAGGCTCGCTGCGGACCGAACCCGCGGAGCGCTGGGTGGTATTGAGTTGTCCAGGACTGGGCCTTCAGGGTGCAGCGATGGATGGGATAATCTGGACAGCGGGGTCTGGAGAGCGAAGGTGACTCTATGCGTTGTGAGTCGCGGTGTCTTGGAAGAGTGGGCGGCTGGATCGTGGGTCTTGTGTGTGGGCTCGCGGCGATTCCGGTGCAGGCCCAATTGGAGGACATTCGCATCGATGATGTTCCCGATTACGAGTGGCATGTGGGTTGTTTCGGGACGGCCAGTGGCAATTTGATGGGCTTCTGGGACCGCAATGGGTTTCCGGACTTCTATACCGGGCCGACTGGGGGTGGAGTGGCACCACTCAACAGTCGTTTGAGCCAAGGTAATCAGGGTATTTTCTCTCTCTGGGCGTCGAAAGCGGGTCGCGATGGGCGATCGGTGGATCAGCCGGGTCACGAGGATGACTATTATTTTGCGTATGAAAGCGTCTTTACCGATCCCTACATCACGGCGGGTCGCAAGGAACACGCGCCGGACTGCATTGGGGATTTCATCGGGCTCAGCCAGAACAAGTGGGCGGATTTGGGGGGCGAGTGCCGGGCCAATATTGACGGGTTTTCCTACGTCCATTGGAACAAGGGGGGTGATCGCCGGTGGGTGCGTCTGGGTCAGGAGCCAACCATTCCTTCCGGTTCAGATATTCCTTCCGGGTTGGTGTCCTGGACGCGGTATCGGGGGGGGGATGCGGCGAGTTTCTGTCAGTTGACCGATTTCAATCCGACGGTCTCCGGTGGGCGTGGTTTCACTTACGCGGACCTCAAGGCGGAGATTCGTGCGGGTCGGCCGGTGCTGCTCTTCATGCAGCCTTCCGGGGAGCTTTCTCGGACGGTGGCCGGTGTGGGTGGCGTGAATCCGGAAATCCATGGGATGCTGGCCTACGGATACTGGGTCGACGATGATGGCACCGAGTACGTGCGCTATCGCACGAGCTGGGCCAGTGGTGATCAAATGCTCTCGCCCTGGACGGCCGCGCCGTGGTTGCCAGGCACTCTGGGCTTTCCGCTGCGGGGGGTGATCGCCTATCAGCCGACGCCCAAGATCCGTTCGATTCGCCGGGATGGGGGCGAGGTGGTGATCGCTTGGGATGGTTCGGTGGCCAAGGTCCGTGATGGGTTGAGCGGAGAACGGCGGCAGGCCCAGCAGTTCGTGGTGGAGCGGGCCGATGCGCTGGATGCTTCCGCGTGGACTCCGGTCTCAGATCGGCTGGAGGCTCGCGAATTCCGGGGGCCGGTGCCGCCCGGTGGGAATGCGTTTTATCGGGTCCGCTCGGTGACGGCGCTGTGAATTACGGGATCTCGCCGGATCCAGCCGCCGCCCAAGACCCGGTCTCCGTCGTAGAAGACGCAGGCCTGTCCCGGGGTGACGGCCCGGGCTGGGGCGTGCAGGCGGACCGTGGCGGTCTCTTGCGGCCCAGGTCTTACCGTGGCGGCGGCGCCGGGATGGTTGTATCGGATTTTGGCAACGCACTCGAAGGATTCGGGTGGTTGATCCCAGGGAATCCAATTGCAGTGGTCCACGGTGAATTCGGAGCGGTTGAGCTGCGATTCGTCGCCGACGATGACTCGATTGTTGGCGGGGTCCAATTCGAGGACGTACAGGGGATGGCTGGAGGAGATGCCGAGGCCCTTGCGCTGGCCGATGGTGTAGAATTCGATGCCGTCGTGGCTTCCGAGCACTCGGCCTTGGGTGTCCACGATTTCGCCAGGGTGGCGTTGGACGAGTTTCGATTGTTCGAGGAATCGGCCGTAGTCGTTGTCGGGCACGAAGCAAATCTCCATCGACTCTTCTTTGTCGGCGGTTCGCAGTCCGCATTCGCGGGCTACTTCGCGGGTGTCGGATTTGGTCTTCTCGCCTAGGGGGAAGAGCACTCGGGCGAGTTGATGCTGGCGGAGTGAGAAGAGAAAGTAGCTCTGATCTTTGCGGGGGTCGCGGCCGCGGAGCAGGAGGGAGCGTCCTTCGGCGGTGCGTTCGACGCGGGCAAAGTGTCCGGTGGCGACGAGGTCGCAGCCCAGTTGTCGGGCGCGGTCGAGGAGGGTCCCGAACTTGAGGTGCTGGTTGCACATGACGCAGGGGTTGGGTGTGCGTCCAGCTCGATACTCTTCGGCGAAGTAGCCGATGACGCGTTTCTGGAATTCGGCGGATTCGTCGATGAGGTAGTAGGGGATGCCAAGGCTGGCGCTGACGCTGCGGGCGTCCATGACGGCTTGGGGTCCGCAGCATTTGTCTTCGGCGCGGTTGACGCAGTCTTGCGGCCACAGTTTCAGGGTGACGCCTACGACGTCGAATCCTTGTTCCTGAAGGAGGGCGGCGGCAGCCGACGAATCCACGCCGCCGCTCATGCCCACCAGTATTCGTTGTTTTCGCTGAACCGTGTCGGTCACGGCGATGAGCATACCGGGCGGCGCGCCGAAGGCGACTCTCGTCGCTCCGCGGGAACGGTCCTGCGCTCGCTGAGGAAGCTCAGGGGAGGATTGGGCTTTCGCGCTGTGCGCGAGGGGCTTTGATGTTCGCCTCCAAGGCTTGCTGCGGACCGATCCCGCTCCGCTGGGTGTATGGGGCGCTCCGCGGGATCGGTCCTACGCTCGCTGAGGAGGCTCTGGGGAGGATGGGATTTTCGCGCTTTGCGCGAGGGGCTTTGATGTTCGCCTCCCAAGGCTCGCTGCGGACCGATCCCGCTCCGCTGGGCGTATTTGGGCGCTCCGCGGGATCGGTCCTGCGCGCGCTGAGGAGGCTCTGGGGAGGATGGGGCTTTCGCGCTGTGCGCGAGGGGCTTTGGTGATCGCTTCCAAGGCTTGCTGCGGACCGATCCCGCTCCGCTTGGCGTATTTGGGTGCTCCGCGGGACCGGTCCTGCGCGCGCTGAGGAAGCTTTGGGGAGGATGGGGTTTTCGCGCTATGCGCGAGGGGCTTTGGTGATCGCTTCCAAGGCTCGCTGAGGACCGATCCTGCTGCCGCTGGGGGCTGGCTGGGTTTTCGGGGAAGCTGACGTTCGGAGGTTGAGAGGGGGCTCTCGGGGGGTGTTATTGGGGACGGTGCTTGGCTCAGAGGCGTTTTAGCCGTATCAACTGTGCCACATGGCGTCTTTTGATCGTCCCCCGTTCCGGCCCCGGAGACCTTATGACGGTGCTCCTCCTTCGGGGCCAAGCTTTGGCCCACGCTCCGGACCGCGCTCCGCTCCGCCGGCGCTGCCGCAGGCCGATACGACGCATTGGCAGACGCCGTGGGTCTGGTTGAAGTACCACAGTCAGCAACCGACGGTGTACCCGGCCATGATCCGCGATGCC
>CANHYD010000305.1 GCA_947464705.1 Verrucomicrobiota bacterium
CCCGCTGCCGCCCGGGGTGTGCGGTTGGGTGGGACGGAGCGGGGGATTTTTGGGTGAGCCTGTTGTGGATTTTTGGGGTTTCGGAGGGGACGGACTCTGGGGTGTGTCGTGGGTGCCGGGGCTCTGCGGGTCCGGGCCTGCGCTTGCAGGCAGGCTCGGGGAGAGGTGGGGCTTTCGCGCTGTGCGCGAGGGGGTTGGGTGTTCGCCTGCAATGCTCGCTCCGGTCCGGTCCCGCTGCCGCCCGGGGTGTGCGGTTGGGTGGGACGGAGCGGGGGATTTTTGGGTGAGCCTGTTGTGGAGTTTTGGGGTTTCGGAGGGAGGGACTCTGGGGCGGGTCTTGGGTGCCGGGGCTCTGCGGGACCGGGCCTGCGCTCGCAGGCAGGCTCGGGGAGAGGGGAGGCTTTCGCGCTGTGCGCGAGGGGGTTGGGTGTTCGCCTACAATGCTCGCTCCGGACCGGTCCCGCTGCCGCCCGGGGTGTGCGGTTGGGTAGTGACGGAGTGGGGCGGGCTCTAGATCAGATTCGTTCGGATGAGGCGGTTTTGGTTGGAGCCAGTTTCGCGTTGCCGGGCGGGGGATGGGTGCGTTTGATTTGAAGCAGATCTCAGTGCGGTTTTCGTCAGTGACGTGCCGTGCTGCACTCTTTCCCTGCCATGAGCCGCAAACTCAATATCGCCATTGTCGGACTCGGATTCGGTTCCGAGTTCATTCCCATCTACCAACGCCATCCCCATGCGGAGATGTATGCCATTTGCCAGCGTTCCCAGGACAAGCTGGATGCGGTGGGCAATGCCTTCGGAGTGGAGAAGCGCTACACGTCGTTCGAGGATTTGATCCGCGATCCGTCGGTGGATGCGGTGCACATTAATTCGCCGATCCATCTGCACGCGCCCCAGGCCATCGCCGCCCTGCGCGCGGGCAAGCATGTGGCTTGCACGGTGCCAGCTTGTACGACCGTGGAGGAAGCTCGTGAGATCGTGAAGGCGGCTCGTGAGAGTGGGAAGAAGTACATGATGATGGAGACGGTGGTCTGGAGTCGGGAGTATTTGTATGTGCGGGAACTGCGGGACACCGGTCGTCTGGGCCGCATCCAGTTTGTTCGGGGAAGCCACCTCCAGAACATGGATGGCTGGCCCGGCTATTGGGAGGGATTGCCTCCGATGCACTACGCCACGCATTGCGTGAGCCCTTGCTTGGGCATCGTCAATGGTGAGGCCGAGTTCGTGTCGTGTCTGGGTTCAGGTCGCATCGCCGAATCCCGCATCGCCAAGTACGGGTCGCCGTTCTCCTTCGAGACGGCGCAGTTCAAGGTTCGCAGCCAGGATGTGGCCGGTGAGGTGACCCGGTATTTGTTCGATTCTGCGCGGCAGTATCAGGAGAGCTTCGACTGCTATGGCTCCAAGACTTCTTTCGAATGGCAACTGACCGAGCACGACGACCCGGTGTTGCACCTCGGCGGTGAGACGGTGGAGAAGGTCAAGATTCCCGACTACGCCCACCTGCTGCCCGAGGCCATTCGCCCGTTCACGACAAAGGGTGTCTATGACATGAGCGAGAATGTCCACCTGAGCTTCCTGCAGGGCAGCGGCCATGGCGGCAGCCATCCGCACTTGGCCCATGAGTTTGTGATGAGCGTCCTCGAGGACCGCCCGAGCTTCCCGGACTTGCACCAGTCGGTGAATTGGACCCTTGTGGGCATCTTGGCGCACGAGAGTGCGATGCGCGGGGGCGAGAAGCTGCACTTGCCGAACTTCCACGGCATCTAAAGCGATTCTGGATCGCGGATTTCCGACATGCCCGGAATGGCCATTGTGCCGTTCCGGGCGTTTTTCTGCCCGAGGTGTGGGTGCGTTAGCAGGGACGCACTTCCATCCACATCGACGTTTGAAAGGACTGGCCGGGGGCCAGGATCTGAAGTTCGCGATCGTCCGGTCGGCTGAAGGCGTTGGGCAGGCAGGTCCAGGGCTCCAGGCAGTAGAAATTTTCCGATGGCGTCCGCGACCAGAGCGCGCAGAAGCGATAGGCCGGCGCGCCTTCCCAGTTGAGCACCACTTCCAGACGGGCTGCCCGGTCAACCAAGGCCAATTCTTGGGTTCGGAGTTCTCCCAACAGCAGGGCGGGGCCGGTATCCACGGTGGCCGGGAATTCTTGTTCGGGGAATGGTTCGGAGAAATAGGCGTCGCCGCGTCCGATGGGATTGAAGCGGGTGGCTCGGGGAACTCGGATGACGCAGTCGCTCCGCTTCGATCCTGCGCTCAGCGGCATGGGCAGATACGGGTGGAATCCGACGCCGAAGGGCATGGGATCCTGGGAGAGATTCTCGATGATTTGCTGCCAATGCAGCCGGCCGGCTTGAAGCCGGTAGGTCAGGCGGTAGCGGAAGGCGAAGGGGAACACCGCCCGTGTGGCCTCGTTGTCGGTGAGTTCGAGTTCGACCTGGTCAGTTTCTTGGGCTGTGACCTTCCAGGGGGTTTTCCGGGCGAATCCATGGGGTGGCATGGGGTGGTTCTGGCCGGCCCAGGGGTAATGGTTGTCGGCGCCGGGCACGTGGTTGTAGCTCACCAACGGAAAGAGCAGGGGGCTGCCCGCCCACATCTCGCGGGGGTATCGGGCAATGACCGCATCGTCGTGATGCAGTGCTTCCACGATGCCATGACCGGGGAGGGGTCTTTGGTATCGGACCAGCCATCCGCCGAGTTCGGGCAGCACTTGGGCCATGGCTCCGGTCTGGTCCCGGATTTCTACGCACGCAGTCGATGACATGAGGGGATCGGGCAACGCATCGCCCTTCGGCTCAATTCCAAAATCGCCATCCGACAGTTTGACGGTATCCTTTCCGGGCTTGGACCCCGTACCCCCCACCGTGTTGCAAGGCTGGCTGAAATCGCCGGCCATCGAGTCGTTGCGCCAAAAGGTCGGAGCCGGCGGGGTCGTGAGTCTGGAGGGTGTGGCTTCGGCAGCTCAGGCGTGGTTGGTGGCCGTGCTGCATCGGCTTTATCCAGACCGCCACGTCGTGGCGATCACGGACACGCTGAAGAGCCAGGAACAGTTGCATGCCGATGCCGCCACTTGGCTGGACGGGGAGCGTCCGCAGTTCTTTCCGGCCTGGGAGACCTTGCCTCAGGATTCCCGTTTACCCCATGCGGACATTATCAGTGAACGGCTCGAAACGCTGATTGCTCTGCGGCGAGTCGATGGTGCCCCTCCAAAAGGTCGATTGGTGGTCACCTCGGTGACGGCCCTGCAGCAGCGCACCTTCACTCCGGCCGATCTCAACTCCCGGACTCGGACCCTGGGTCGGGGACAGACGGTCAATCCGCTGGACCTCATCGAATGGCTCGAATCGCAGGGGTATGAGCCCGAGGCTCAAGTCTCCCACAAGGGAGAGCTGTCTTGGCGCGGCGGCATCGTGGATTTGTGGCCTCTCAATCGCCCTTGGCCGGTGCGGTTGGAGTTCTTCGGGGATGAATTGGAGTCCCTGCGCGAATTCGATCCCCATCGCCAGACCCGTCGGGATGCCATCGACTCGTGTGTGGTTCC
>CANHYD010000306.1 GCA_947464705.1 Verrucomicrobiota bacterium
AGAATCTTGAAATCGATTCCGAGGCGTTCATCGAACTCATCAATTCCGCTCACTCGGAGATCGTTCTGGTGGACCTCGAAGTCTCTGGCGATTCCAACGCCCGTTTGGCCTTGGTTCAGGATGTTCAGCACCACCCGCTCAGCGGTGAAGTGCTCCACGTCGACTTCCACGAGGTGAAGAGCGATGAGATGATCACCATCCGCATCCCTGTGGAGGCCACTGGTGAAGCCGACGGTGTGAAGAGCGGCGGTGGAACCTTGGAGCACGTTCTCCAGAAGCTCCGCGTGACGGCTCTTCCCAAGGATCTGCCCGAGCAGATCTTGGTGGATGTTTCCGCCTTGGCGGTGGGTCAAGCGATCCAGATCGGCCAGATCCAAGCGCCGGCTGGCGTGACGATCCTCGGAGATAAACACCTCCGCGTCTTCGCTGTTGCAGCGCCGGCCACCGAGGTTGAAGCGGCTCCTGCCGCCGCCGGAGCCGAGGCCAAGCAGCCTGAGATGATCAAGGAGAAGAAGGAAGAGGCTCCCGCTCCGGCCAAGAAGAAGTGATCTAACGCATCGTCCCCTTGCGGGCTTTTTCAATGACCCCTCCTGTCATGATTGTGGGTCTTGGAAACCCGGGAGACGAATATCGAGGCACCCGACACAATGCAGGTGCCATGGTGGTGGATCGCTTCGTCGCCAGTCGGTGTTCCGGCTGGCGAAGGGAGCGAAAGTTCTTTGCAGAATTAGCGACGGGTGACTGCGGCGGCCGAAAGGTGGTCTGTGTGAAACCCCTGACCTACATGAACCTGAGCGGTGATGCGGTAGCAGCGGTGAGCCGCTTCTACCGAATCACGCCCGATCAGGTTCTGGTGGTGGCCGACGACGCAGATCTCCCGTTGGGAGCGATCCGCATGAGGCCATCGGGTGGGGCTGGGGGACACAACGGGCTTGCATCGGTCATCCAGCGTTTGGGGACTCAAGAATTTCCGAGGCAACGCATCGGTGTGGCTCGGCCGGTTCAGGCAGTTCGAGATATCGCATCTCATGTGTTGGGCGTTTTTTCTCCCGACGAGCAAGTGCGCTTGAACGAGGTCCTGGAGTTGGCTGACCGACAGATTCACTGCTGGCTCGAAGAGAGCCTTGGAAAGGCCATGAGTCTCTTCAACCGAAGCCAATGATGGGATTGAAAGCTGTGGATTCGATGGGGCAGGCCGTCGGGTCTTTCTTGGGTTTGCTGTTGGGGCGGCCGCTAGTTGCTTTCGCCAACCTCCGAACACGTGCTCTGAGGGCCGCCGAAAAAGTTAAAATCCTTGAAAGGATTGAGCTCGGCGCTACGAAGAGTATGGGTAGAGCGCAGCAAAATCGAAGACAGCAGGATCGAAGACAGCAGAAACTGAAATAGCAGAGACGGGGGCTAGTAAGTCCTCGAAACTGCTAGCGGTGGCCAACAACACCATGGATTTGCTGAGTTTGTGACTGTGTGCGCGAGAGGGATCGAGTGCGCCAGGGACAATCCGGTCATTCCAGACAGTCTTAGCAGAACATCAGAGATCAGCGACAGACGCGAATCCGTCATTGATGGGTTCCGAGACGTGAAAACAAACAAATTTTGAGTCAGACGGGCAATTGAACGAAGAGTGACAAAAATAGCCTTCAGGCGAGTTTCCGATGACGGAAGCCTGCAATGGAGGAATCAATTTTAAACCAGCGAATTAAAACCAATTCAAAGACCATGAAACGCTACGAAGGACTGTTTATTCTCGATCTCTCCGGCAAGGAAGAAGGCATCAAAGAAGTCGTCGACAAGTTGTCGTCGGAGATCACCTCGGTGGGTGGCAAGATTGAGACCGTCCAAAAGCTCGACAAGAAGACTTTCGCGCGGAATGCCCGCAGCGGCGAGAGCGCCGGTCATTTCGTGAACATCATTTTCGAGGCTCAGGGCAAGGCGGTTGCCGAGCTGCGTGCGCGCTTCAAGCTCGCTTCTGACGTGGTCCGCGTGCTGTTCACCGAAGCTCCGGCTCCGGTAGTGGCTAAGGCCTGAAGAAACGGCTAACACGGCCCATTCCACTCGGCTCTCCTCAGACTTCAACCGTTTATGGCCAGTTTCAACAAGGTCATTCTGGCCGGGAACCTCACCCGGGACCCGGAGTTGCGGTACACCCCGAAGGGCACGGCTATCGCCAAGCTTTCCATGGCGGTGAACCGTAAGTGGACCGGTGAAGATGGTCAGACCCGCGAAGAAGTCACTTACGTCGACATCGACGCCTTCGGCAAGCAGGCCGAAGTGATTTCCCAATACCTCCGAAAGGGTGGAGGGTTGTTGGCTGAGGGACGACTGAAGCTCGATCAATGGGACGATAAGCAGACCGGTCAGAAGCGGTCCCGTTTGGGCGTGGTCCTTGAGAGCTTCACCTTCATTGGTGGTCGCCCCGATGGATCGGGTGGTGGTGGTGCGGGTCCGATGCCTCCCCCTGCCTCAGGCTCCGTGCCTGGTCGGGTGACGGGCAATCGCCCGGCACCGGCCGCTCCCGCCCCTGCGGATGCAGAGGGTGGTCCTCCTGACGACGACGATGTTCCGTTCTGATCCCCTACAAGTCCTTTTCAACTAATCATTTAATCCCTATTTCCCATGCCAAAGACAGAAGTTCTCCTCATTCATAACGTGATCGGTCTGGGCGGCGAGTCCGATCTGGTCAAGATCGCCACCGGCTACGCCCGCAACTACTTGATCCCTCAGGGGCTGGCAGTGCCGGTTTCCTTGGGCAACAAGCGCCGGGTCGAGGCCCTGCGCCAGCGCCGTGCCGAGCGCGAAGCCAAGGAACTCAGCTCCATGTCGGAGTTGGGCAAGAGCCTCAGCAAGGTGACCCTCACCATCGCGGTGAAGACCGGTGATGACGGCAAGATGTTCGGCAGCGTGACCTCCGGGTCGATCGCTGACGCCCTCAAGACCCAGCTCGATGTCGCTCTCGACAAGCGCAAGATCCACCTCGAGAAGCCCATCCACACCCTGGGTGAGTACGAGGTTGAGCTGCGCCTCCACTCGGAGGTTCGTGCTGCTTTCAAGCTGGTGGTCAAGAGTGCCAACCCCTTGCCCGAGCCGAGCGCCGCCAGTGTCGCTGAGGCCCCGAAGACCGAGAAGCGCTCCTACCGGAGCGGCTCGGGCGTGTCCGGCGATTCCAAGTAATTCATTGGGCCGAGAGGTGTTGAACAGGACCTCATAGAGGCTGTTTCCAGCGTTTCTCCCGACAAACGGCGGACTTAGGTCCGCCGTTTTTCGTTGTGTGCGCCCGGCAGGCCGCACTGGCCGATCAATGTGCCTGACTCGGCACGCCCTCGACTGGGTGCTGAGCCAGAACGATTCAGTTGGGAACGGTTCGGAAGGAGCTCTTGAGACGGGCTCGTTCGCAAATCGAGGCGAGGGTGAAGCGTGGACCGGAAGCGTGGACCGGATGCGTGGACCGGATGCGTGGACCGGATGCGTGGACCGGATGCGTGGACCGGATGCGTGGACCGGATGCGTGGACCGGATGCGTGGACCGGATGC
>CANHYD010000307.1 GCA_947464705.1 Verrucomicrobiota bacterium
CCCAGGGAACGGACGGTGAGACACCGTCCCTACCAGACCCGCGGGCCTGCTGGCCCGAATCTCCACCAGCGGCCCCAGGCCGCTGCCACACCCGGTAGGGCCCGAGTCTCTCGGGCCTTCCCCACCCCACCCGGCGGCCCAGGCACCGGACGGTGAGACACCGTCCCTACCAGACAGGCCCGTCGCACACACGCCTCACCTGAAGTGAGGAATTTTAATCATCGCCAAGGGGGAATAATCATTGCCGTTGAAGATTCGTTCCCCGAGACACGGCACAACCCGGGCTTGAGATGGGGGGCCGAGATGGGGTTCACTGACTCGTCCCACCCGCCTGCGCCATGTCCTCCACTTCTGAAGCCGTCTCGTTTCGCACCCTGACCTCCCAGCAAAAGAAGTCCGGCCTGGCCGCCTGGCTCGGGTGGATGTTCGACGGGCTGGACATGCACATCTACACGCTGGTCGCGACCCCGTTCGTGGCGCAGCTCCTGGCCCTGCCCCGCACCGACAAGCAGGTGGGAGAGAAAGGTGCACTCATCAACGCGGCCTTCCTCGTCGGTTGGGCGCTCGGCGGGGCCTTCTTCGGGCGCGTGGGCGACCTGATGGGGCGGAGCCGGGCCCTGTGCCTGACCATCCTCTGCTACGCTGGCTTCACCGGGCTCTCGGCGATTTCCACCGAGTGGTGGCACCTCATGGTGTTCCGGTTCCTATCGGCATTGGGTATCGGCGGCGAGTGGGCCGTGGGTGCCTCGTTGCTGTCGGAGACTTGGCCCAAACGCTGGCGCCCTTGGATTGCTGCCACCCTCCAAACAGCCGTCAACATGGGGGTGCTGCTGGCCTGCTTCTTCGGCTACCTCTTCGAGAACACCGAACCGCGCTACATCTTCCTCGTGGGCGTGCTTCCGGCGCTCATCGTGCTGTGGATCCGGCGGGCCGTTCCCGAGACGGAGGAGTGGCATGCCGCAAGGGCCGGTTCTGAAAAACCGCCCGGACTCACTGACCTCTTCCGCGGCAAGGTCGCCAAGACCACCTGGATCGTCCTGACCATTTGCGGCGTATCGTTAACGGCGCACTGGACCTTCATGTTCTGGCAGCAGAAGTACATCCGCGACCTGCCCGAGGTCCGCGACCTGGCATCCGCGGGTCAGAACCGGGCCGCCGTGATCGCCCTGATGGTGCTGATGGCCGGGTCCATTCTGGGCAACTACGCGGCGGCCGCGGTGGCCAGGGCCGTGGGATATCGCAAGGCGGTCGTCTCCTTCTGCCTCATCTACGGTGTGGTGATGGGATTGACTTTCATGGAGGCCCGAACCCACTCCGTCGTCCTCATCGGGTTCTTCTTCATCGGACTGTGTCAGGGAGTCTTTGGGCTCTTCACCATGTGTCTGCCCCCTCTCTTCCCCACCCTACTCCGGACCACCGGCGCGGGCTTCTGCTACAACATCGGTCGCCTCATCGCCGCGGGCGGCACGGTCTTCTTCGGCCTGTTCACCAAGGTCGGCGATGTCCGCCAGGCCCTGCTCTACGCGGCCATCCTCTTCATTCCGGCCGCCGCCATGGCCTGCTGGCTGCCAGAACCGAAGGACTGACGACCCAAAGGAATCCGCGCCCCGGGTAAACCTGGCTCAGAGCTGCGAGTCCGGATGCTTGTGATCTAATTGTTTCGGGCGGCGGTCCACGGTGTCGGACGGGATTTTGTCGGCGAACTGGCCGGTGTCACCCAGCTCGGCCTGAAGACGTAAGATACGTGCCTTGAGGTCGGCCATCACGGCCTGCGAAGCTGGGTCACCCGCGAGGTTCTTCATCTCATCGGGATCGCGGACCAGGTCGAAGAGCTCCCATTGGTCGATCTTCCAGTAGTGGATGAGCTTGTGGGTGGCAGTACGAACGCCGAGATGGGCGCGGGTGTTGTGGTGGCCCGGATCATGGTAGTACCGGTAATACACCTCCTGCCGCCAACCCGCGGGAGCCTGACCGCCGAAGAGTGGCCGCAAACTCCGACCGTTCATGTCGGCGGGAATCGGCGCCCCCGCCAGATCCAGGAACGTCGGCGCGAAATCGCAGTTCACTGCCAAGGACCCGCTAACGGTTCCGGGTCGGATGACTCCCGGCCACCGCATCAGGAAGGGCATGCGGAAGGACGGTTCGTACATGAAGCGCTTGTCGTACATCCCATGGTCACCCAGGAAAAAACCCTGGTCGCTGGTGTAGATCACGACGGTGTTGTCTTTGAGTCCGTTGGCATCCAACCAGTCGAGCAACTGACCGACACTGTCGTCGACGCTCTGAACACAACCGAGGTAGTCCTGCAGGTAGCGGTTGTACTTCCAACGGTCGAGGTCGTCTCCGCGCAAGACGCGCTCATGGCCGTTCTCGCGGACGGTCACTTCCTTGGGCACCTGACCCATCCACCGTTGGCGTTCCTGCCCGACCAGCCCTTCGGGCGGAACCATCTTAAGATCGTGCCGAGTCAGGTTCTTGAACACCGACTGGTGGTTCTGCTTGAGGCCATCGGCGCGGCCTTCGTAGGTGTCCCGAAACGTGGCCGGTTCCGGGAACTCCCGGCCGGCGAACTCGCGGCGGTACTTCTCGGAAGGCGACCACTCGCGGTGCGGGGCTTTGTGGTGGCACATCAAGAAGAACGGCTTGTCCTTCGGCCGATTCTTCAGGAGTCCGACGGTCAACTCCGTGATGATCTCCGTGACATAGCCCTTGTAGATGCGGTGACCGGAGCGGTCGTAGAACACCGGATCATTGTAGCGCCCCTGCCCAGGCAGGATGTTCCAATCGTCAAAGCCCTGCGGATCGGAACCCAAATGCCACTTGCCGAGCATCGCCGTGTAATACCCGGCCTGCTGCATCCGATGAGCCACGGTCGTCTTCGACGGATCAAGGTCGTTGAACACAGGCACCCCATTGCGGTGGCTGTACTGCCCGGTCAAAAGAGTCGCGCGACTGGGCGTGCAAATCGAGTTGCCCGCAAAACACCGATCCAGCCGCAATCCTTGGGCCGCCAATCGATCCAAATTCGGGGTCCGATTGATGCGGCTACCGTACGCGCTGATGGCGTGAGCCGCATGGTCATCGGTCATGATGAACAAGATGTTGGGGCGATCACCCCCCAGCAGCACCGCGGCGGACAGGAGGGCCCACACGAAGGCGGTCCCAATCACGGCTCGAAGTCTCATGAACCCATGTTGCCACAGGCAGCCGACCCGAGGAAAGCCAGTCCTTGCTGGCTGTCCCGGATTGCTGAATTGCCAAGCTCGGACCCGGAACCGGAGACGACTACTCAGACCACCCCGGGCAACCCCAAGCGCTGGGCGACTTCGCCCGAAAGCACCTCATAGGCGGCAGCCCCGGCGCTGTAGGGGTCGTAGGCCATGATGGGCTTGCCGTGGCTCGGAGCCTCGGCCAAACGGGTGGTCCGGGGAATCACCGTGTCGAAGACCTTCTCGCCGAAATGTTGGCGGACCTCGGCAACCACGCTCTGACCGAGACGAGTCCGGGAATCCAACATCGTCATCA
>CANHYD010000308.1 GCA_947464705.1 Verrucomicrobiota bacterium
AACGGGCCACCCTCGTTGAACAGCGGGATCAGTCCTTCTCGATCGCTGTCGAGTTCGTCCAGCGCGGATCCATGGTCCTGCACATGAACTCCGTCGCCGCCAAAGGACAGCGACTCGTCATCGCCGCCCGGTGGTCGGACGGCACCAATGTCTTCAACCGCTGGATCGCTGCCCCCCTCCAACGCCGGGCCCTCGATCAAGGAGTCATCGTCTTCACCCCGGACATGAGCCGAGAAGAATCAGTCATCTTCGTCCGCGGTCTCAACAACGTGGCCGTGAAGCTGAAGAACCAAGCCAAACCACCGAAGGAGAAGAAAACCAAGCCCGCGGCCGCAGAATCGACCAACGCCGTACCGGGATCCAAAACGGCCAAGCCCAAAGACCCGAAGGCAGACACCAAGCTGAAGAACGACTTCGACCCCTTCCAAGGCCAGTGATCCAAACCCTCCTTTCTCTCCTGTGCCTGGGGATGGCTCTGAGGCTGGCGGCCCAGCCCTTCCAATTGCCCACGGCCAACCGCGCTATCCTCGAACCGGACGGCGGCAGTGAGCGGTATTTCGTGGGCACCGCCGGCAAACCCTGGACCAGCGGCCAGTTCGGCTGCGTCCGGTCCGGCGGGTCTCAATTGCATGAAGGACTCGACATCCGCCCCATGCAACGGGACCGGCGCAACGAACCCACCGACGACGCCCTGTGTGCGGCCCCGGGAACCGTCGCCTACGTCAATACACGCTCCGGACTGTCCAACTACGGCAACTACGTGGTGGTTCGGCATGAGGTCGATGGCCTGGAAGTCTTCACGCTCTACGCCCACCTGGCTTCCGTCGGGTCGGGGATCCGGGTAGGCTCCAAAGTCCAGACGGGCCAACCCCTGGGCCGCATGGGTCGCACATCGAACACCCGCCAACGGATCACTCCGGACCGGGCTCACCTGCACTTCGAAATCACCTTCATGGCGGCTGCACGCTATGCCGCTTGGCACAAGGCCAACATGGGTGACACCCGCAACGATCACGGCAACTTCAACGGCCGCAATCTGGTCGGATTGGATCCGGCGGCCGTCTTTCGTTCCCAGACTCAGGCCCGACCCGGCACCCCCTTCAACCTCGCTCGCCATTTGCGAGACAGCCCCGAGCTGGCCCGGGTCCTCATCCGCCGACCAAACCTCGACTGGGTGCGGCGCAACCCGGGCGCCGTCGAAGCCAATCCGATGGCCCAACGCCAAGGCATCGCTGCCTGGGAACTCTCACTCGGATTCAACGGCATCCCGCTGAGGGCCATCCCCAGGGCCACCTCCGAACTACCCGCCAACATGGGCCCCTACCGCCTGCTTGGGGTCAACCCCAAGACCCTCGAGCAATTTCCCTGCGGAAAACTGGTCTTCAAACGCGGCCAACTCTGGACCCTCACCGCCAAGGGGCAGCAACTCCTCGAACTGCTCGCCTACTGATCCACCTCACTGGCCCGGGAGCCGTGAGCCGGCAACGGCGGCGGTTGCAAGGGCATGGTCTGGTCGTGTTCCAAAAACTCCTGGCAGCAGCCGAAGAACTCCTCCCGCGTGGTGGCCCTCCGGATGCGGTGCAAAAATTCCGGAGCCACACCTTCGCCGATGAAGTTCATGTATTTCTTCATCTTCTCGACCTGAAGCCGCTCCCGGAACCCGGCCGTAGGTCGCGTGACCTCATAGAGATGCGTCACGTAGGCCAAGACCTCGCGGCCCGTCGGTTGCCGCCACCGCCCACTGCGTCGGTATTCCCGGATTTGTTCAAAAATCCACGGATTGCGAATGCACCCGCGGCCAATCATCAACCCGCGCGCCCCGGTGTCGCGCAAAACCTGCTCGGCCCGCTCCGGGGAATGCACATTGCCATTGGCCAGCACCGGGCACGGCATCGCTTGGACGGCGCGGGCGATCCAATCACTGCGAACCTCCGTCCGGTACATGCCGGTAACCGTCCGACCGTGCACGGTCAGTAAATCGATCTGGTGTCGGGCGAAGAGCGCCAGAAGCCTGTCCCAGTCGGCATCGTCACTGAAACCCACCCGGGTTTTGACGGTGAACGGCACCTGCGTCACGACCTGGCGAAGGGCTCCCAAAATGGCATCGATCCGATGGGGTTCGCGCAACAATCCGCCGCCGGCGCACTTGCGGTATACCACGGGCGCGGGACACCCCAGATTGAGATCCACCGCGGCCACCGGATACTGCTGCAACTCCCGCGCGGCCTTGGCCAACGCCACGGGGTCGTTGCCGATGAGTTGGGCGATGGCTGGACGCCCCGTGGGATTCTCGACAATGGATCGCAGGATGGGCGCGTCGAGCGTGCTGGTACTGTGCACTCGGAAATACTCGGTCCAATAAACGTCCGGACCGCCATAGCGGGCCATCACCCCCCAGAACGGCAAATCCGTGACGTCTTGCATCGGAGCCAGGGCCAGCACCGGCTCCGGCTGAGATAGCAGCGTCCGGAGGGCCCGCGCCCCTGCCGTTCGGGGCCCGGCGGAAGACTCGTCAGGACTCAGCATTTCCATGCGGGTCAATCCTCGACCTTGGAGTCGCGACTCAGGAGATCGTGGACCGCCTGTCGCACATCCTTGCCCTCGTAGAGCATGGCATACACCTCGGAGATGATCGGAGCATCCACCTGGAGTCGCTGTGCCAATGCCCACGCGGACTTGGCAGTGGGATACCCTTCGACCGCCGAGGCCGAGCTGGCCAAGACCTCGGCCACAGGCCTGCCGCGGCCCAGGCTTTCACCGAAACCCCGGTTGCGACTCAACCGCGAAAAGCACGTCAGGACTAGGTCCCCGAGTCCGCTGAGCCCCGCCAAGGTCTCGGCGCGCGCTCCGCAGGCCACACCCAACCGCATCATCTCGGTCTTGCCCCGGGTTACCAAGGCCGCCTTGGCATTGTCGCCATAGCCCAGGCCGTCGCAGACCCCGGCCGCGATCGCGATGACATTCTTGAGAGCGCCACCGAGTTCCACGCCGATCAGATCCGTGCTCCGATACACCCGGAATGCCGGACGATGGAAGAGATCCTGGACCGCACGGGACACGACCTCGTCACGACTGGCCACCACGACGGCGGTGGGCACGCCACGGGCGACTTCCATGGCCAACGAAGGGCCAGACAGCGCAGCGGTCTGGAGACCGGGAGCCACCGAGTCCAGGATTCCGGTCATGGTCAGACCTGAGGTGAATTCAATGCCCTTGGTCACACTGACCACCGGGCCGCGGAAGCCTGCCAACCGGGCTGCGGCCTCCCGGAACGCCTTGGAAGGAACCGCCAGGACCACCACCTCGGCCTCGGCCAGAGCCGCATCGGACTCCGTCTCGAAGGCCCAGTCTCCGACCAGAGAAATGCCCGGCAGGAACCGCGCATTCATCCGGGTTCGAGCCAGTTCGGACACATGCTCCGGCCGATGCCCCCAGAGCCGCACCGAGTGCCGCCCCTGAGACAGCACCACTCCCAGCGCCGTCCCCCAGGCGCCAGCTCCCAAAATGGCAACCTTCATGATGCGG
>CANHYD010000309.1 GCA_947464705.1 Verrucomicrobiota bacterium
CGGATCCCCTTCTCCCGAAGAAGGCCTGCCGTTCCTAGAATCTGGTCCCGATAATGTCCGTACGTGTACCGGGAATCGCCCCAATACAAGGCCGTTTTATCAGGACGAGACCGAGCGACGGCGAGGAATGCAGAAGCGAGGTGATTCATGGCGCTAGTCGTTGCGTCAGAGGCGAGCTTAGAAACGGAATCTTGGTGCGGAATCAGACAAGTCATCCCAACGGTCCGCCCCGCGGCAGTGCTCGGGACATCCAACCGACCATTCAGCGACGGGCGAAGATCCGGTTGGCCTCGGCTAGGGTTTCCTTGGATCCGATATCGTACCAGATGCCGGGAACGCTCCAGGTCATCACCGAGGTTTGCGGATACAACCACTGAATCAGGCGACCCGGTTGGTCCGGATTGTTGCCTTCGGCGATATACTGCCGCACCGACGCCAAGTACTGGCGCGGGTAATAGTAGAGCGCGATCCCGATCAGCGTGCTGGCCGGCTCGGCGGGCTTCTCCACAAAGCTGGTGATCCGGCCGGTTGCATCAATGTCCACGACGCCATACTTGCGGGCCTGCTCGAGGCTCCCCACGTCATACACCCCCAGCACCGGTCCGCTCTGGGAACGGCAATAGTCCCCGAACCCCCGGAGGCTCTGGTTGAAGAGGTTGTCACCAGCCACCACGATCAAGTCGTCATCGAGATTTGCTTGATCGAGCACCAGGTTCAGGTCGCCGATAGCTCCGAGCTTATTGGAGTCGTCGGTCGATCCGTCATTGATCACCGAGAACCGGAACGGGTGCTGAGAGGCCTGCCGATACGCCTCAGACCATTGGGAGAAATGCCCGGCAAACTTGGCATTGCTCACCACGAACACCTCGTCGATACCCCCAATCGGGGCCAAGTTATCCATGACATAATCGATCATGGGTTTGCCCGCGACCGGCAAGAGAGGCTTGGGCTGGGTCAGGGTCAGGGGATACAGCCGAGTGGCATAGCCGGCGGCCAGGATAAGCACCTTCATGGATGGGCGGACGATACCCCGGATTTCAATCAGCATCCAACCAAGAACCTGCATCCCCAGGGCAACGTTCTGAGGGTCGAACCCAGGCCGATTCCGGAAATTTCGTCAGCCGTCGAACGAGAACTCAACGACCGCTGCTGAATCGTGTCGAGGACGACAGGTTTCTCGGAAAAGTGAGGACACCGAATGCCGCCACCGGATGCGATCAAAAACAGGGCATGTCCGCCCGTCTGATTCCCGGTAAGTCTGGACAGGAACTATAGGAGTCGCCTAAACCCTAGGCACGGCTGTCGCGGAAAACCAGCCGGATGGATTCCTGAGCTGAGCCCACGGGCCTCAGGACAGGATTCCTGCAAAACCGCATGACCCAAAGCCATTCCATCTTGGCGGACCAAGTCCGCGACCTGATTCGCCGTTCCTCGTGGCCGGAGAACCTTCTCAGCGCGGCTGAACACCCATCCCAACCTGACGACTGGGAACGGGTGGCCTTGGACCTGTTCGCTCTCCAATACGAAACCGTCCCCGCCTACCGACTCCTTTGCGATGCCCGAGGGCGCCGCCCCGGAGCCGTGCGCTCTTGGCTCGAGATCCCGGCGGTGCCCACTCAGGCCTTTCAGGAGCTGGAGTTCACGGCCATCGCACCCGAAGCCCGGTCCCGAGTCTTCCATTCGTCAGGCACCACGGCCCAGCGCCCGAGTCGACACTTTCACCACGCCGAGTCCCTGGCCCTCTATGAGGATTCCCTGCGTCCTTGGTTCACGGCACACCTGCTAGCTCCGGACGCCACATTCCCTCAGGGCTTGCGCCCTCGCTACCTGGCCCTGACACCGCAGCCCGCCAACGTGCCCCATTCGTCGCTGGTCCACATGCTGGAAGTGGTGATCCAAGACTTCGGCGGCACGGGCTCCGGCTTCACGGGTCACGTGGGCGGTGACGGCGCTTGGGAACTGGGCCTGGAACCCACCCTCGATGCGCTCGAGTCGGCCTGCGCCGACGGAGCGCCGATCCTCGTCCTCGGCACGGCCTTCCTGTTTGTCCACCTGCTTGACACGCTCTCGGCCCAGGGGCGGAACTTCCGATTGCCTGCGGGGTCGCGAGTGATGGAAACCGGAGGCTACAAGGGCCGCTCCCGTTCCCTGCCCCGCGCCGAACTGCACGCGGCCATCGCCCGGCAGCTGGGTGATCCCCAGATCATCCCCGAGTATGGCATGAGCGAACTCTCCTCACAGGCCTACGAGTCGGGCGGCCGGTTCCGATTCCCGCCATGGGTGCGCATCCGCACCCTCCATCCCGAAACCGGCCTCGACACGCCCGTCGGAGAACCCGGCATCCTGCGGATCCACGATCTGGCCAATGTCTGGTCGGTCGCCGCCCTGGACACCAGCGACCTCGGCCGTCGCCACGGGCAGTCCTTTGAGCTGCTGGGACGCGCCGCGGAGGCTGAGCCCCGCGGTTGCTCCCGAATGACCCTTTGATGCGGCCATGAATCTCCATCAACTGTTTCTCGCCGACCTTGGACCCGAACTCCAGCTCACCACGGAGACGCTGCGACAGGCTAGCTTCGCCGTGCGGCGGAACCGCAACGAATGGCTGCTGCGCCAACGCACCCGCGCGGTCATCGAGATGATCGCCCACACGGCCGATCAATGGTTGGATCCGGGAAACGGTTTTCGGCTCCTGGCCTTGCGCGATGGCCCCCGGGAAACCGGTTGGAGCCCGGCCACCTTGGCGCGCGGCCTCGACTCCTTCTTCCGCTCCATCACGGTGGAGTCGCTCGAGGCTCTCGTTGCCCAAGATCTGGGTGACGCCCGCCGCCTCGACGACTTCGGAGCGGGGTCCGCCGAGCACCGCACGGGGCGCACTTCGCTGGCCGTGGGGCCTGAGCTATTAGTCCATCTGACGGCGGGCAACCTGCCCAATCCGGCCCTGTTCTCCATCATCCTGGGTTTGATCACTCGGTCGGCCCAGATCGTGAAATGCCCTCGCGACGCCTCACTCTTGCCCCGGCTCTTCGCCCACTCGCTGGCCGCCACCGAGTCAAAGCTCGGTGCCTGCCTGGAGCTCGTTTCGTGGAGCCACGACGAATGGAACGCCCGCGAACTGGAAGACCTGCTGTTCTCCGAGGCGGCCTGCGTGACCGCCACCGGCAGCGACACCATGCTGGCCGAGGTGCGTCCCCGCATTCCCTCCCGCACCCGCTTCATCGGCTACGGGCATCGCATCAGCTTCGGCCTCATCGCCAAAGAATCGTTGAGCCCGTATTCGCGCAAGCGACTGGTGCGCGCCATGGCCGACGACATCACCGCGTGGAACCAATTGGGGTGCCTCTCTCCCCACGCCTATTATGTCGAGGAGGAGGCCTCCGGGAGTGCGGAGACGCTGGCTGAGGAACTGGCAGCAGAACTGGAACGGCGTGAAGCCACCGAACCGCGCGGAACCATCGGTGTCGCCGAATCGGCGCTCATCCAGTCCCGACGCAGCATCTTCGAGTTGAGAGCCGCCGCGATGGCC
>CANHYD010000310.1 GCA_947464705.1 Verrucomicrobiota bacterium
GCCGGCATTGTCTTGTCGGACGACATCAAGCCGACCCCCTCGATGCTCAAACAGCTCCGGGAACTCCCCTGCCCGGTCATCATCACCGGCAAGGACAGCTACCACGCCGCCTCGGTCGTCCACGACTTGATCGTGAAGACCCGACCCGACGACAGCCAAAAGATCCAACTCATCCAGGAGATCATCTCCAAGAACGTGAACCTGAACCGGATCCTCAACGCCCTTTGACCGCAGAAGCGGACGGGGTTGTCGGAAACGGCCATGCCCGCGGTGCGGCCGGCTCGGAGATCAGAGCCTTACCTCCAGGCCCGGCCCCTGGACTCTGCTTTCAGACCTAACTGGAGAACACGGTCGGACCCGCTTGAAACAGCGGGTCCGACCGTGCCCAGCGAAACCCGTCAGTACCGGTACCCGATAGCCAGTTGCCCGTAGGCAGCGCCGTCGCCATTGAACTGGAGGCGCACGTCATCCAGCACAAAACGCCGATCGATCATCCAACCGCCTTCGAGTGAGGCGTAAAAACCCTTCGGACCGCCCCAGCGCGCACCGACACCCGTGCGAATCTCGCGATAGGTAATCATCTGGTCATCCATGGCGGCCAATCCGCGGTCACGACCAAAGTTCGGATTCAGGTGGTAGGCTCCGCCCATCATCTCGGCACCGACGTGGAAGGTCCAATCGGCCGAGGGACGGTACTGGATTTGCGGCCGAGGCAGGAGCAGCGACAACGTCCATTGCTCGGCAAAGCGCCAACGCACACCGGGTCCACCCACCACAGGAATATCGCGCCTCGGATCCACACTGGCCGAAAGGAACACCTGGAGGTCCGGATTCACCGTGTAGCCCACACCACCGATGAATGGCGCATTGAAATCATCCCCGTTGATTTGCTCGAAGTCGGAGTAAAGGCCGGGCGACACCTCTCCGAATGCCTGCCAACCCTCGCGAAAGCGCCAAGACACCGTGAGAGGCAGAGCCACCGACTGCAAATTGGCCGGCAGCGGATTGCCCGAATCACGACCGAAATCCCACCGCGTGTAAGCCACCCCGACGCCCCAGTTGAACTCGGCCCCCGGATTGAAAACCCCCTTGTACTCGAGGCGCGTCCGGGTGGCGTCCAGATTGCCCAACTCGCGGGTTCCCAAACGGATGTCGGCACCCGCCGAGTAGCCCGTGTTGACCTCGAGGTTTCCGGAATATGGAGCGGCGACGAACCGGTCTTGGGCCCAAAGGCCCCCCGCCGCCATCAGGGCGACTGCGCTAGAGAAAATCTTCATGTGTGACCCACATCGTCCCTGGGACCCGGCAAAGCGCAACTCCAGAACCCTCCGAAGGCATCCCTCCACCCGGCGATGCAGACGGGCCTGCTCGCGCACCCCGACGTGCCGGCTCAATCCTGGGGCCAGCGCAGCACACGAACTGGAGTGCCCGCAGGCCATTCCGTGGCGGGAGGCACATCCACCAACCCGTTGGCCTGCGCCAGCGGCCCCAGAATGTGAGACGCCTGGACCCCCGCCGAGCGCACCCGACCGTCCTCGTCCAAGATCACCCGCATGAAGTGGCGGCGATCCCCCGGATTCGACAGCGGGGCCGACAATGTCCCAAGCGTGACCGGAAGCCCCACCCGTGCGCTCCCCTGCAACCGACGCAGAGCCGGCAGGGCGATCAGCACCGCCGTCACGAACGTCGAGACCGGATTGCCCGGCAACCCGATCAGGGGCACCCCTCGCAATGATCCGAAAAAGAGCGGCTTCCCAGGCTTGATGGCCACCCGGAAGAATTCGAGCTGTCCCCCCAACCGTTCCCAGGCCGGGCGTAGAAAATCCCGATCCCCCACCGAAGCCCCCCCGGCGGTCACCACCAGATCTCCCCGCGACACCGCCGATTCCAGGCCAACCATCGTCGCCTCCAAGCGGTCAGGCAGCACCGGCAGCACCTCCACCTCCGCGCCCGCGGACCGGAACAGCGACCCCAGCAACACCGAATTGCTGTCATGCACCTCCCCCGGCTTCAGCGGGCTGCCCGGAGACCGCAACTCATCCCCGGAGCCCATCACCACCACCCGAACCCTCCGATGCACCCGGACCTCGGCATGACCGGCCGCCGCGGCCAGCGCCAACTGGGTCGCCCCCAACCGTTGGCCCACGGCCATCACCCGCGTTCCCATCCGGAAATCTTCCCCCCGGAACCGGACATTCTCCCACGGCTTCACCCCGTCCAAGAAGTGGATCCGCCCGTCGGCCTCCCGCTCCGTGTCCTCCTGCATCGCCACCGCATCGGCCCCTGCCGGCATCGGAGCCCCCGTCAGGATGCGAGCGGTCTCCCCCGATTGCAGGGGCCGATCCGCCACCCGACCCGCCGCCACTTCAAAGCCACAGGGCAAGCAGACCCCGGCCTCAGCCACCTCCTCAGCCCGGACCGCATAACCATCCATGGAAGCCGTATCAAAGCCGGGCATATCGACCCGAGCCGCAACCGCATCCGCCAAACAGCACCCCAACGCTTCCGTTAACGACATCGAAACCACTGAAACAGGCGCCAAAGGCTTCAAAACCCGTTCCAAAGCATCTTCATAAGTGATCATAACCCAGTGGCAGACCCGGCAAACCGCCCACCCTCCCCACCCTTCCCGCCGGAAGCTCTTCCCGCAAGCCTCAGAAGCCGCCAAGAACCCACCACCCCAACAAATACGCCAAGCGGAGCGGGATCGGGCCGCAGCGAGCCTTGGAGGCGATCACCAAAGCCCCTCGCGCAAAGCGCGAAAACCCCACCCTCCCCCGAGCCTCCTCAGCGCGCGGAGGACCGATCCCGCGGAGCGCCCCATACGCCCAGCGGAGCGGGATCGGGCCGCAGCGAGCCTTGGAGGCGATCACCAAAACCCCTCGCGCAAAGCGCGAAAGCCCAATCCTCCCCCGAGCCTCCTCAGCGCGCGGAGGACCGATCCCGCGGAGCGCCCCATACGCCAAGCGGAGCGGGATCGGTCCGCAGCGAGCCTTGGAAGCGATCACCAAAATCCCCAGCGCGCAGCGCGAAAGCCCCTCCTCCCTCGAGCTTCCTCAGCGCGCGTAGGACCGATCCCGCGGAGCGCCACCTACAACCCAACCCGCCCATCCCACAAAAACGACCGGCCGGTAGCGAGGAAACTCCGGGCTTGCCCCGTATCCCGCAGCCCCTTAGCTTGGCGTTTCAGGATAAACGGAACCGTTTACTGGGAGGTATTATACTTCCCGACACCGAATCATGTCTGAAAAAAACAAAACCATCGCCGAACACCGCATCCACGCCAAAGACACCGGCTCAGCCGATGTCCAGATTGCCCTTCTCACTGAGAAGATCAACTCCCTGACGGAGCATCTTCAGAAGAACAAGAAGGATCACAGCAGCCGTCGTGGCATGTTGCTCATGGTGGGCAAACGCCGCAGCTTGCTGGATTATCTGAACCGCACGGATTCGGCCCGTTATCAGGCGCTGACCAAGAAGCTCAAGCTCCGGAAGTAATTTTTTGCGACGC
>CANHYD010000311.1 GCA_947464705.1 Verrucomicrobiota bacterium
ACTGACGCAACTGGTCATAGGCCTCGCGACGGGTCTTTGGAATGGGCTTGTACCCTTGGGTTTCCGGAGGCCGAAGGAATCGATTTCGCTGAGCCTCGAAATCCTTGCCCAGCACGTCGCGCATCCAGTTCGGGTCGGTGCGGAGCCGGTGGTAATGGTAGCCCCACTCACCCAGTTGGATGGCATTGAAGACGCCCGCGCCATCCAGGACACGGACCGCGGCCTCGTCGTCGCCTGAGAGCACACTCGTGCTCCCCTCCAACTGCATGCGCCCGCCGTCGGGAGGGTATAAGATCACTGGCCAACGCCGCCGCGCGAGCACCTCGAAGGCGGCACGCGATCCGGCCACCGCGGCCGGCCCCGGATCCATGGCATCGGCGAGCCCGAGCCTTTCGAGGGCCCCCAGGAAGGACTCGAGTTCGCGAGGCTCCGACGGCCCTCCGTAGATGGAGAAGTGGAAGTTCGTGGAACCGGGCAGCAGGCGTAGTGCGGGAGCGGTTGATCGGAATACAGCCGGGGCAGTTTGGGCCGATGGAACCGCCTTGCTGGATGCATCGCGCCGGACCCAAGCCATCACCCGCCCCGCGGCGTCGAGGGCCTGCGGATTGCGATGCACGATCCCATGCAACGCCAAGGCCAGGATCACCTCGTTGTGGTTGATGCCCTTGGGTTGCCCGTTGTACCCGGGCTCCTTACCCACGCCCGTGCGGGTGTTGCCCCGGGTATCCACCTCGCCGGATTCGAGGATGCGGGCGATCTGCCAACGGGCCGCCGGCTTCAGCGCCTCGTCGAGCTCGGGCAGCGACACATGGAGCGCCAGCACTTGGGCGAACAGCAGTGTCACCGCGTTGTAGCTCGAATCGCGCCCCCCGTGTTCCAAAAAGACTCCCTCCTCATCCCGCTGGCGGAGCGCCTCGGTCACCAGACGCCTCGACGTCGCCACCAGCGCCTCGTCGTTCAAGACCCGCCCGCAAGTCCCGAAGGCCTTGGCCGCAATGAACACCCGATTCACCGCTTTCCGGCTCTTGGGCAAGATTGTGGATTCGCCGGCCGCGATGAAGTCGCAGGCGCGGCGGAGCTTCGGCTCGATGGCGCGAATGCGGTCGTGGAAGTGGGCCTCATGCGGCGATTGGCGAATCACCAGAATCGCCCGCCCCAATTCTTGCAGGAAAAAATACGCCGTCTCCACCGCTGCGCCGCCGGCGGCGGAACTGCCGCCATTGGGCCGTGGCATCGCGATAAATCCACCATCCTCCCGCTGATGCTCGAAGGTCACCTCGATGCCCTTCCAAGCCCGGTCGGCACGGGCGAGGTCGCCGGCCACCACCGCCGCGATCACGCCCCGGCAACTGCCCCGCTGCGACCCGGCCTCGATCCAGCGTCCCTGACCTCGGTTCCCGCCAGCCAACCCCTGATCGTCGGGCAAGTCATTCTGGCTGAGCCACTCCAGCCATCCCGCTGGCAAAGATCGCAAGACATCGTACTCGCGAAGGGCCGGCATGGGATCCGCAACAGCGTGCCCCAGCGCCACTGTCACCAAAACGATCAGGGCAACCCAGTGACTCCAGAGATTCCTCCATGGGTGAAGCCCAAGGGCAACGCGTGCGGCGCGAGATCGGGGGACGAATTGAGCCAAGGTCATGCGACGAAATATTGGAAGATTCAGGGTTCCCGGGACCACTCGAGCCATTGCTGCTCAAGTTGCTTCGGTTCGGGCGGACCATCGATCATCAGGATCCGATAGCGCATCGCGTGCACGCCCCGCGGCGGCAGAGTGAAGTCGCCCGCCTGCTGCGGAGACCAGCAAAAGAACGGCTCGGTCGGGTGGATCCTCATCGGCTCCGGAAAACGAAAATTGGAGGGATGCGCCAAAAGAACCACCCCAGCAATCCCATCCCCACCCTCGACAGACTGGGCCGCCCCTCCAATCCAGCACCAGCGCGCTCGGGATTCATTGCCTTTCACCCGATTCGTCACCCCCTCGGAAGTGAGGAAGCGGCAGTTCGGCGCGCCATCCCAGGCGTCGAGCCCACGGAATCCCAGTCCGCCATAGCGGTATTCGGGCAAGGCCAGCGAGTGTTCGGTGACATTGGTCTGCCGCAACGTCAGATCGATCCGGTAGGGCTTGCCCTCGGGCGTGACGGGGACTCGAACCTTCCATCCTTCGATCAGGATGGGGGCGGGCACCTGGGCGGTCAGGTCCACATAGTGATGCAGCGTTTCAATCTCGGCGCCGTCGGCCGATTCGCGGGCCCCGAGCCACTGGATCATCTCCACCCGCCCCATCTTCTGGCCCATGTTCCAGAAGTCGGGCTTACGACCCTCGATCTCGGTCCGCGTCCACGAAGCCCAGACACCATGATGGTGCCGGTGGTTTTTGGGATAATCGCCCGTGACCACTCGCCCCGACGGGCTCACCAAGGGATGCAAATAACCCGCCCGGCGGTACTCCTCGGGCACCCCAGCCGGCAAGACTCCGTGCCCGCCGCGATAAGTCACCACCGGCTTGGATCGGAGCTTGAAGGTCACCGTGCCCTCGCCGCATTCCAACCGAACGGGAAGCCCATGGGCCTCAGAGGTGGCCGGGGCCGCGCCGGCCGTCTGCAGCAAAAGCGCCAGACCCAACACGACAACCGAGGCGCCCCAGCGCAGCGCAGCACTGAGGAGACTCCAGCGAGCGGGATGTCTGAAAGCGGTCCTACCGGACTCTGCAGACTGGGGCATGCCTTGATGACACACCATCGGCCGGAAGCCTCAAGGAAAGTCGACGCAATTCACCGGGCTGCAGCAACCGGGCGGGGTGCATACGGTGCCGGAAAACGCCCTCAAGCATGCACTGGAGGAATCGCTCCCGCAGTGTGACCCAAAGGTAGGGGTTGGGCCGAACGCACAATGACGACGTGCGCACGGCTTCGGAGAATCCAAAAAGGGATGTGCCGGAGAAAGGTCCCGGACCGGTTCCGGTGGGATTTTTCCGCGGCAGTGCAACGGCACATTTCCAAGACCGCGGCACTTCCCAAGAGCACCGCTGGGCGAGAAACTGGAGGCGAGGGTCGGAATCGAACCGACGATGCAGCTTTTGCAGAGCCGTGCCTTACCACTTGGCGACCCCGCCCTCCGTTAGAGCGCGGCAAATAAAGGGAATGATTGACTCAAGCGCAAGTCGGGTTTTGAAAAATGTCGTATCACCCGGAGAAACGGGGCCGCGAAACCACGTCCGCGACAGCTTCCAGACCACTTCATGACAACTCCACGCTGAATCCTTGCAGACTCAGAAATCGTTTCGCTCCAGCCCTCGTCCGCTCTTTCTCGATGAATTTCGCTCTTCACGCCGGAGCCGGCACGCATCAGTCGATCCATCGCTCAATCCCAACCCCACCCGACTCATCCCAACTCAACCTTGGCCGCGCTGGCCGACCTTTGCATGCTCGCACCATGCCACGCCGCGCGTTGAATCGCTCACCTTGGATCCGGTCCCTGTTGCTGGGGCTAATGCC